>CADBRO010000189.1 GCA_902797075.1 uncultured Lachnospiraceae bacterium | reverse complement strand
TCCCACGTCCGCTCGCGTGAGAACCGGCGCGTCATTGAGGCCGTCGCCTACGAACGCGACGCGTCCGTATTCCGGACTTCCGATCATCCTTTCGGCAGCTTCAACCTTATCCTGCGGCAGAAGCTCAGGACAGACCTCATCGATTCCGAGCTCTGCCGCGACCGCATCAGCGGCGCCCTTCCTGTCTCCGGTCAGCATGACGACCCGTTTTGTTCCGCATTTCTTAAGCTCTGCGATAGCCTGCGCAGCGCCTTCCTTCACTCTGTCGCTGATCATGAGCGCTCCGAGATATTTTCCGTCCAGCGCAATGTGGCACACCGTAGCTCCCGGATCTTCCGCTGCCGCAGCCTCGATTCCGTTTTCCCGGAGAAGCTTTGCATTTCCCGCAAGAACCTTTCCGCCGTCCGTCCATGCTGCGATTCCAAGTCCCGGGTAATTCTCCGCTTTATATACATTGATAGTCCCGGACTGGCCGCAGGCTTCCTCATATTTCCTTCGGACAGCTCCGGCGATCGGGTGCGTCGAGAAACTCTCGGCCTCCGCAGCCGCGCGAAGAAGCTCCTCCATGCTTACGCCCGCTGCCGGTCTCACGGCCGTAACTTCAAAGCAGCCTTCCGTTAGCGTTCCCGTCTTGTCGGACACCACTGTATCTATCCCTGAGAGGAGTTCAAGATAATTGGATCCTTTCACAAGAACGCCGTTTCGCGACGCGGCCCCGATTCCTCCGAAAAACGCGAGCGGAACCGAGATCACCAGCGCGCAGGGGCAGGAAATAACGAGAAACGTGCACGCTCTGTAGATCCATACCATCGGATTTCCCGTGATGACTGCGGGAATCACTGCCAGCGCAATCGCAGCGAAAACAACGATCGGCGTATAATATCTTGCAAATCTCGTAATGAAGTTTTCTGTCTTTGACTTTTTCTCAGAAGCGGATTCCACGAGTTCAAGGATTCTTGAAACAGTAGAATCCTCATAGGCCTTAAGCGCCTTCACTCTCAGCATTCCGTCCCCGTTGACGCAGCCGGAAATTACCGCATCTCCCGGTCCTGCGCTGCGCGGAACCGGCTCGCCGGTCAGGGCTGAAGTATTGATAAAGCTTTCGCCCGAGAGCACTTCAGCGTCCACAGGAATCTTCTCACCCGGAAGTATCACGAGGATATCGCCGGGATTTACGTCATCCGGATCAACCTGCTCGGTCGTACCGTCCTCATTTTCAAGGTTGGCGTACTCCGGCACGATATTCATAAGCTCGGTAATCGACTGTCTCGACCGGCCCACTGCAAAGCTCTGAAACCATTCCCCGATCTGATAGAACAGCATAACCGCCGCGGCTTCTTCGCTCTCGCCTGTGATAAAGGCGCCGGCCGACGCGATCGCCATGAGAAATGACTCGTCGAACATCATCCCGTGTACGATGCCGAGAGCCGCTTTTTTAAGAACAGGAAGTCCGCAGATCAGATACGGGATGAGAAAGAGAGCGAATGTAATGCGCCTGTCGGAAACACCGGACAGCTTCGTAAAAACCATCACCGCCGCAAAAATGACGGCGGCGGCGAGAAGCTTCCGCAGTTCCCTCTTCAACTTCCCGGACATGTCAGAACTCCACGGAAAAACCCGGTTCTATTTTTTTGCCGACTTTGACCGCTTCCTTCAGAATCTCGTCAAAACGGGCATCGTCCGCCTCGAGAGTAAATTTCTGCATCATGAAATTTACCTTCGCGTCCGTGACTCCGTCGATCTTCTTTACAGCTTCCTCAACCTTCGCGGCACAGTTTGCACAGTCGATTTCGCACTTGAATTTCTTTTTCATCACACCTGTCCTCCGTCATTCCTCAATATGCTCGATGCCCATCGCGATAATCGTCTTTACATGATCATCCGCAAGTGAATAAATCATGGTCTTTCCTTCCCGCCGGGAATTGATCAGCTTGCTCACTTTCAGTATTTTCAGCTGATGAGATACGGCCGATTGGTTCATCTCCAGATCTGCACATATCTCGGTGACATTTTTCTCTCCCTGAAAGAGATCGGCCAGTATCCTGATCCTTGTGGAATCGCCGAATATCTTAAACAGCTCGGCCAGTTCCGACAGCTCAACCTCATCGATATTGGCAATCAGATGATTAATTGCACTGTTCATCTGTTCTCTGCATCCGTCCTCTCCCATATCACGTACCGCCTTCTTGGATTAACCATATAGATGAATTACCGTTCATATGAATATATTATCATATATTTATCATAAGTCAAGCGGAAAAAGGAAATGTGTTTCTTTTCTCCGCTTATAATGAAGCGCAAAAAACCGTGGACATGACATCCACGGCTCATAAAAACTGATTCAGTTAAAATAGACCAGCTCCGATTCCGGCGGCTCGATCTGCATCATATCGATTACCCGGAATACCGGTCCCTTGCCCCTGTATGCCAGCATATGCCTGATCTCGACTTTGGCGGTCACCTCAACCCAGGAACCGCTGGCAAAACCGCGCGCTTTTGCGCTCTCACAGATATAGCCGATAAACTGGATATCCTCGGCGCAGCAGGTCATCGCCATCCAGCCAAGACCGAAATACTTCGATCCGAGGGCTTTGTTTTTCATCATTTTCCCGCGGAAATGGACCTTCTTTCCCTCATACCGTTCGGGATTATCCCGGAGATCGACATAGAAAATGCCGTAGTCCACATCGTCGATGTCGATCACGTCCGCGTCAATATCATACGGAAGAGCGTCCTCGAAGATATCCATCATGGATCCGTCTGGTGCCTCAAACGCGATTTCGCACGGGGGATTGGTCACCTTGATTCCTCGCCTGAAATCCGCGAGGGGCATTCCTTCCGCGCACCGGTTGAACATGACCAGATCCGCGTTCGCGAACATTTCCACAAAGAGCGACTTCATATTCGTCCGGTAAACCGGATAGGATACTGCGTCCACAATGGCGATTTCCTGGACGATCCCCCAACCCTCGGGCAGCGGCATCGTCTCAAAATTTTTGACTCCCCACAGCGGATTCAGCTCGACCATAACCCGGCTGGGGTGTATTTCCTCTTCGATCTTCTGCAGACGATCCGGCGTCAGGGGATCCTCTTCCGTAAGATCCACGGCAAATGTCCGGTAATGCGTCAGATCCGCGGAATCGTATTCCGTCTCGCCTTCCTCCGTGTTGATCACCACCGTCGGATCGTCGATCTGAAAATAACTCTGCCTCAGGACTTTGTTGATAAATGTAGTCTTTCCGCCTTCAAGGAATCCGGTAATCAGATATACCGGTACTCTTACTTCATCTTCATTCATAAATCTTTGCTATCTCCAACGATTCTGTCAGAATAATTTCATCCGGCTCTTTACAGTCCGAAAAGCTCAGCCAGACGGTCCTCTTTCAGTTCAGCACCGATCACGCAGATGCGGCCCGTATATTCCGGAGCGCCTTCTCTGATATCTGTTTCCTCAGGAACCATATCAAAGTAGATCCAGGTTCCGTCCTCGGACTCGACCATACCCTTGGCACGGAGAACCGTCCCGTATGTCGCTTCGTCCGAAAGCGCATCGAGGATACCGCTGATTTTTTCCCTGGTATACTTCCTGACAGTCTCTTTTCCCCAGCTGGTAAACACTTCATCGGCATGATGGTGATGGTGATGATGCTCATGCTCATCATGGTCGTGATGATGGTGCTCATGCTCATCCTCATCGTGGTCGTGATGATGGTGCTCGTGCTCATCCTCATCGTGGTCGTGATGATAGTGCTCGTGCTCATCCTCGTCTTCGTCGTCGTGATGATGCTCGGGCTCAAGCTTCGAGAGATCGATCGTTACTCCTTCCATCGTCTCAAGCACCTTTTTTCCTCCGAGGGAAGAAACCGGCGTCGTGATAATGGTGGCATCCGGGTTGAGGCCGCGGATCAGGCTGACCGCCTCCTCGATCTTTTCGCCCGTCGCCTTCTCCGTATCGGTGCGGCTGAGAATAATCGTTCCCGCGGACTCCACCTGATTCTTAAAGAACTCGCCGAAGTTCTTGAGATACATCTTGCACTTCAGTACGTCGACAACCGTAGTTGCGGAATTAATGACAATTCCTGCCTCATCTTTCACCTTTTCAACCGCATGAATGACATCCGAAAGCTTGCCGACGCCGGAAGGCTCGATCACAATACGGTCCGGATTGTACTGCTTTGTAACCTCGCCGAGGGCCTCGCCGAAATCGCCTACCAGCGAGCAGCAGATGCAGCCCGAATTCATCTCACGGATCTCAATGCCCGCGTCTTTGAGGAAACCGCCGTCAATACCGATTTCACCGAATTCATTTTCAATAAGGACGACCTGCTGTCCCTTAAGGGCGTCCGCCAGAAGCTCCCTGATCAGCGTCGTCTTTCCCGCTCCGAGAAACCCGGAAATTACATCTACCTTCGTCATGTTCACTTACCTCCAATCTGCCAAAAGAAATCTGAAATCCGCTTCGCTGCCTGCAGCCGACCCGGTTATCTCATTCGCAGACGGTCAGCCCGGCGCGGATCTTATACGTTTCCGCCGTTACTTATGTAATGCCCGCGGGAAACCGGATTCCGGCCGCGGGCATTACTGATTATAGTCAGGTTTGAAATTTTTTGCAACCGCAAAAGGTCTTTAACCCTCTGTCTTCTCGTCTGCAGGTCCCGCAAACAGCGGCGAAAGGTCATCTTCGTGCATTTCCATAATGCTTAAGAGGCTCCGGCTCCAGTGACGCGCGTCTTTTTCCGCATCGCCGAACATATAGTTTTCTCCGCCGTAATCGATCATGTCGAATCCGGGAACCGGTCTTAATACGTCCGCGGTTCTGACGGCAGCTGCGGCGTCAATTGAAAATGACGTTCCGAGCTCCTCGTCGTAATTCACCCAGCCTGAGAGATCCGCACCGTCCGCTTCCGCAGCCGTACCGTTTACCGTCACAGGCTCCGTCTCCGGCCTGCCGATCTCGGCTGCGCCTTCTGTCAGCCTTCCGAACATCCGGTCCACATACCACGGAAGGGAATCAGCAGAATCAACCGCGGGAACGCCGCCCACGTCCCATCTCCAGTCAGAGAACACATAGATTCCCTTGTTAAGGAGCGCTGCCTCGAGATTCAGTGAATTGAAAAGCGACACCTTATTGGTGGAAATATCCGTCACCATGCGTATCCACGCAGGCTTCTCCCCTCCTTCGCCGAACGCCCAGCGCATCGGGTCCGCAAACTCGGAAATCCTGTTTCCGAACCGGTCGCCCGCCTCTATGGATTCGATATCCTCACGGTAAGATATGAGCATCTCATCGAAGGTTTTGTATTTCTTTGAATCCCTGCTGCCGCGCTTTGTCTCGCTTCCTTTCTCTTCGCCGGATGCGGGAAGCGCATAGCGGCCTTCAATAAATGCAGCCGCCCGGTCCGCTTCGCTCATCGATGCGACTTCTTCATCTGTCAGAGGCTTTCCGTCCCCTCCGAACCATGTCCAGCCTTCCGCTCCCGCAAGCGATCCGATATAGCGGTCGAGGCTCAGCTCGAATCTCGTGATATAGAAATCCAGATAGGATCCGCTGATGGATCCGTCCTCGTTCTTATCAAGAACAAGGTCCACCTGGTCGTCAAAATCGCCGTCCGCCGACAGATCGATACCGACATCGGCTTCAGACACCGCAAAACCAATACTGTTGATATAGTCCGGGTAGAGATCTGCAAGATACTCCGACATTTTTTTGCCGAATTCCGTGGACGGTTCATACGCCGGATCAAGCATGTATTCAAATGCCAGCGCTTCCTCGCCTTCCTCCTGCAGCGTCACCGGGTTGACCGCGTAAGCTCCCCACACGCCGTCCGTAATCGAAACTTCGTCCCCGAAGATATTGACGGAATTGAAGAACGACCCGTCCGAATTTTTGTAGATTCCCGCAGCTCCGGCGTCATGCTCGTATTCATAGAATACCGGATCAGCAGAAGTAACTGCCAGCAGCACCGCGTGGGACCCCTCCGAACTGCCCGACGCCACAAAACGGTCGAGGCTTCCGGGAAGGTTGCCGAGAAGGATATTGTACTTCATGAAGCGAACGGCATTTTTCAGGTCGACGAGCGAAAGCGGAAAATCACCGGTAAAATACGACGTTCCGTTGTCGGCGGTTACCTGGCTCTGTCTTCCTCTGTTTCCGCAGTAAACATTGACGAAGCCTTCACCCGCATACTCTGTCGTAGCCAGGCGGTTTTGCTGTTCGGCTCCGTACATGGCCCCGGTGTTGATGATGACCGGTGCCGTCGAGGCGTCGTAAGTCTGTCCGTTTGAGCTTACCACATATGCATCGTAATCAATGATGATATCCCCGACGATCGTTTCCGTGACCTGATCTGCGGTCACATCCGCCTCCAGATCGCGGTCTGTATCGATGCCGGCGACATATGCGCCGGGTACCGCTACGGATATTCCCTGATCCTTCGCGATTTCAGGATAAGCGACTGCAGCCGTCGGATTTAAAATCCAGCAGTCCGCCTCGGAATCGTAGTCCCATTTTGTCTTGACATTGTAAATATCAAGCCGCTTTTCAACGTAATCGCGGGTTTCGTCATCCGTAAGCTGAGCTTCGGTTACCTCCGCAGCCTCCGTATCCGCGGCGGAATTATCTGTGATTTCTTCCTCCTCGGTATACTCGTCGTAGGCGGCGTTGTCCCCGTCAAAGGTCATATCGTAATCGCCTTCGACATCGTCCGTATAGTCGTCATAGACTGTATCGTCTTCCGTGACGAAATCCGCTCCGTCCTCATCGACGATATAGGCTCCGTCCGGATTCTCTTCCATCTCATCCTCCGGAACAAACTCCTCCGTCCATTCGACGTTATCATCGGCAGCTGCCGTGCATAAAAACGGCGAGGCCGAAAGAGTAAACGCCATCACAAATGCTATCATCCGTTTCTTCATTTCTGGCCGCTTCTCCTTTCCGTGTTATCCAAAAATGCCATCACTTCTTCTTTAAGCTGTTCTTTCCTGTCCTTCAGGAGCAGCAGCTTGTTATAGCGGTAAAACGCTTCATTTCCGCACTCTGAGACAAACCTGAGGCTGTAGTATCCATTCGACAGCTCCGTAAGAAACAGTACGATCTCCTGTCCTTCTCCGAAAAGCCCGGCAAGAAATGCGAAGGCCCTGGTAAGGCTCATTCCGGCTGATTGCGCTTCTGCCTTCCGCTTCTTCTCCCTCTCATTAAACCAAATCTTCGAAAACTCCGCCGCGTCCCCTGACGGATCGAAGGAAGACTCAAGTTCCTTCGACGCTGTATAAACGCGTCTTGCGGTCCTTAATTCTTCTCCTCCGGCGACCCCTGCCGCTTCGAGGTTCCCGAGGCGTATTCCCATCTTCCTCCGGAATTCCGCCGGGTCAGGAGACGGTTCGGCAAGATGCGCCTTCAGTTCTTTAAACAGTATCCTGGCTGTATCCGCATCCTCACAGTACTTTCTGAAATCCCGGTTCAGCCGGTCCGCCATAAGACCGATCAGGCTCAGTTTTTCATCAAAGGACGCGCTGCGCATGTCAACTGCACGAGAGTCGGCTTTTCCGGACAGAACGTCGTCAATTCTGTAAATGTTCCGGTAGCGGTTGTAGAGATCATAATATGCGGCGTAATCCGAAGCGATTTCAGAGGATTCAAGATACTGTACAGCCAGCTTTTCCGTAACCGGTTTGCCGAGCTTTTCATAGACGCATATCATTCTGGACAGGTCTTCCCAGCCTCTTGCAGTCACGAATTCGGTACCGTCAAGTCCCGCCTTCACTCTGTAAAAATGCTCCCCGCGTATCTCCAGGTAGGAAAGAATCGATCCGTGGATTCCCGCCCTGTAAGCATACTCTTTAAACGACTTAAAGTCCACCTCGATATCAATCCGTTTGACACGGTCAAGGGTCACGATGTCGAGATCGCGGACCGACTTGTTGTATTCCGGGGGATTTCCGGCCGTGACGACGATAAAGCCCTCCGGAACCCTGTGAGCGCCGAAGGTCTTGTACTGGAGAAACTGCAGCATCGTCGGAGAGAGCGTTTCCGATACACAGTTGATCTCGTCAAGGAACAATATTCCTTCCCGGACGCCGGACCGCTCAATCTGTTCATACACCGACGCGATGATCTCACTCATCGTATACTCCGTTACGGAATACTCCCTTCCGTCAAACTGTTTTTTCCGGATAAAAGGAAGGCCGATGGCGCTCTGCCTCGTATGGTGGGTGATTGTATAGGACACGAGGTTGATTCCCATTTCCGACGCGATCTGTTCCATGATCGCAGTCTTCCCGATGCCGGGCGGTCCCATAAGAAGGATGGGTCTCTGCCTCTCAATCGGGATTTCCGGCATTCCGTCCGCGTCCTTCGTAAGATACGCTTCAATCGTATTTCTGATTTCCTCTTTTGCCTCGCGGATATTCATTCGCAGCAGACCTCCAGCACCCAGTTTGGTATATCTCTTTGAATCACAAGTCCGTCCTCAGGAACGACGGCCGCGGTCAGATAAGGCGGCGCCTCTTCCGGGAATACCCCGAATCCGTCCGTAAAATAGATGAGCCCGGCAAGGTTCCTGAAAAAGCCTTTCCGTTTACGTTCATCGATAAAACGGAAAACCGGCCTGAAATCAGTCCCGCCGCCGCCTTTAAGCTCAATCGTCCCGGCCAGCGCTGTCAGTTCATCGGGGTCGGTTATGATCATTTCTTCCTGAATTTTCGCGTCGCACTCGACGATATGGATTTCAAATCTTTGGGAGAAGCGCTCCCGTTCAAGCAGGACGCCGGCCGTTTCAGAAAGAAATGTCCTGAGCGTGTTCTCGTCTATCGAGGCGGAAGTATCGATGGCGATCACCAGCTCCCGGATTGTTTTTCGAAGGGCAAACTCATTTTCTTCGATCAGCGGCATATTTCCGTAAAGCTCCATGCCGTAGTTATAGAACCCGTAGTCAAATGAGTCCGGATCCACCCGCATTTCCTCCCTGTAAACCGCGAATTTCTCAAGAAGGCTCCGGTACGAAATCCGGTCTGTGAGCTCAAAAGAAAGAACCCGGGAAAGATCACCGGCTTTCCTTCCGAAGCGTCCCTCCTCTGACATAAGCTCGCTCTTAACGCGTCTCGACGCTCTCTGCCACGCCTCTTCGGCTGCATCCCGTCCGCCCGGGGGGCTGTCTTTGGACGAGTCGCCGTCTGAGTCCAGCTGATCCCAGTAATGGTGATCGTCGGACGCGAATTCCCTGCCAAGCCGCACAAGCAGCTCATACTCCGGAGTATTCCGGAGGAAATAGCTGTAGACGCGTTCCGCTGTCAGAACTCCAAGCGCAGCCGAAAGCCTCTCATACCAGTCCGTACGGAAATCGGAAGGAGTCCGTCTCACTGCCGCCGCGTCCATCGAGTCGATCAGCGCCTCCGCCGCGATATCGGCCGAAAGATCCCAGAGCTCCCTGTCCGTGTGGGTCCGCAGGGAATACATGTGACGGAACAGGCAGTGGATGATCACATGGAGATAAGCCCGTGTCAGCACATACGGATGCTCCATGAATGTATTCATCACCCATACAGGGTGGTAATACAGCGTCCGCGCGTCTGTTCCGACCGTGCGGACGGACATATCCATCTTCGGCTCAAGGCTCATAAGAGCCGGTCCCAGAAAGCGCATCGCAAGATAAAGCTCCGTCCTTGCCGAGGAGAGCAGCTTTTCTCCGATTGCTTTCAGGCTGGTCGCATTTCCCATTTACAGATTCCCACCTCAGATGTCAAAGAAAAATGATCCCGGCTCGTTCTTTTGGGACTCTCCTCCTGCAGCCTCCATAAGAATTCCGGTAATTTCAGTCTCCCTTTCGGATGAAGCGATCCGCAGGCACTGATCGAATACATCGTCCGGTATCCTGACCGTACGGACAAGAAACCCGCAGCCCTCGGAATCTCCGTCCATGACCAGCTGCGTGAGAATCCGGCCGCAGTGTTTTTCCAGATATCCGTTGTAATATGAAAGAGCCCGCTCCGATATTCTGTAGGGATACATGAGTCTTGCGAGCGCGATTTTATCGGCTGCGGGATCCCCTGCCATCTCACCCCGCAGAAAGCACTCGTCATACTCCTCAAAGTCAATCCCTTTTCTTGAGACGCATACCCGGTAAGAATAGCCGCTCCCGATGATCGACTGATGGATCACCCTCGCCCAGGGATCCTCCCTGTATTCCTGATAGTATCCCGGAAATACGAGCTTTGCATATCCGTCAGGAAGCGAAAGGGCAAGCAGGATCATATTCTCCGTATCCCCGAGCAGTTCTTTGATTAACCGGTACCCGCTGCGCAGCATGCGGATCCTGACCTCAGAAAGATTCGGACACATGCGGATGGCTCCGTCCGATAATTCCTCTGTGCTGTCGGTCATTGACAGGGTCCTTAAGTTCCTGCAGTTGTAAAACGCATAGCTCCCGATCACCCGGATCCCGTCCGGAAGCTCAAGCCCGGTGATATCGGTCATTCCTTCAAATGCTCTGCTTCCGATTTCATCCACCCGGATACCGCCGATTGTGCCGGGCACCGAAACGATACCGGAGACTCCGGCGGCTCCGGTTATCTTATATGTATTTCGCGTAGTTTCCGTGTATTCCCAGCGCATGTATTACTTAAAGCCTTTTCTTGCTCTTGCCCGGTCAATCAGGCGTTCCGATTCGTCGAACGCTTCTTTAAGGAAATCATTTTCCCACTCCCGTCCGGCTTTTTCCCTTTTCTTGATTTCGTCCCAGGCCGCCCGGGCGTCCTCTTCCGTCATGGAGCGGTCCTCAAAAACATGAGGATGTCTCCGGATCATCTTGCGCGAAATGTCCCGGATCACGTCGTCCATCGTGAACAGACCCTCGTCTTCCGCCATCTGCGCGTGAAAAATCACCTGAAGAAGCAGGTCTCCCAGTTCTTCCCTCAGATTTGACGAATCACCCCGCTCATTAAGGATATTGATGCCGCACACCACCTCTGCGGCTTCCTCAATACACGTTGCTTTCAGCGTTTCGTGGGTCTGTTCCCGGTCCCACGGACAGCCGTCGGGGGCCCGGAGCTTCCGGACAATCGTTTCCAGTTTTTCAAATTCCGTCATTTTGTGTATTTCCTTTTTCGAAGCCTTTTTGCGCACAGGTTTACATAAATTCCCGTTTTATGTCATCGTAGGTTTTCCCGGCGGAAATCATCGTGATCAGAAGAATCCTGCTTTTGATTGCGTTAAGCTCCCCGCTCAGAATCACGCCGAATTCCTCCATCTGAGCGCCTCCTCCGACATAATTGTAACAGGCATAGCTTTCCCCGTCCACGCAGCGCGTTGTAACGACTACGATGATTCCGGATTCAACCGCAGCTCTCACCGGATCCGACAGATAGTTCGGGATATTGCCCGTACCATAACCCTCGATCACAACCGCTCCCGCGCCGGAACTGACCATGTAATCGAAGAGACCGGCGCTGACTCCGGCATAGCATTTCAGAACCGGAACCTCCGTTCTGAGCTCATTGATCTCAAAAACATCTCCCTGGACATTGCTCCTGTAGTAGCGGACCCGGTCCTCTATGATGGTTCCGAGAGGGCCAAGCGGCGAACGAAACGCATCAATCCTGCTGGAATGATATTTGTTGACATCGTCTGCGGAGAATATGGTTTCATTGAAATAAACCAGCACGCCTCTCCCGACCGATCTCTTATCAGCCGCGACGGTGGCGGCTCCGTATACGTTGCCGAGAGCGTCACTGTAGAGATCATGGCTGCTTTTCATGGATCCGGTGAAAACGACCGGTTTTCTGCACCGGACGGTCACATTGATGAAGTACGGAATTTCATCCATCGTATCCGTTCCCTGGAGAACAACAATTCCGTCGATATCCTCCCGCTTCTCGGTCTCCCGAAGCGATTTTGCGAGAATCAGCCCGTCCTCCAGAGTCAGATCTGATCCCGGCATGTTAAAAAGCTCGATGACCTCGATCTCAAAATGCTCCTTCAGCGCCGTCAGCCTCTCGAGCATCTGCGCTCCGGTCATCGCCGGCGTTACTTTGCCGCTGATCGCGTCCTTAGAGCACTGAATAGTTCCCCCCGTTGTGTAGATCACGATTCTCGGAAGCATAATAATCCTCCATCACACTCAAAATCAGCGGAACTTCCGGAGTTCCGCTGATTCCGCCGTTATTTGTTCTAAAATGATTATCTGATGCCGCTGGTTCTGTAATCCCATCCGCATTCGTCGAGTTCTTTGATTGCCTCGACGCAGGCGTTGACCAGAACTTCCGTCATCTTTTCGCCCTTCTCCGGAGTCGCCTTCGTCGGATCTCCCGTCGCGGCGCAGTTCGTGAGTTCGGCAAAATCCCACTTCACGTCCACATACTTCGGAAGCCTGTCAGGCACATATCCCCTGGCCTGATCCGGTTCATTCCACTGCGGATACAGATAATACGCGATGGAGCTCTCTCCTTCGCCTGCATGTCCGAGGCCGTCCCATACCTCGAAGGTATTTTCCGGAAGAAGCTCGCCGGCGGTCACCCACCATGCCGGAAGTGAAACCATCTTCGCTTCCGGATATTTCTCCTTGATCTTCCGGGTCGCAACCTCGATCGGCGCGATATTTCCGTCATGGCCGTTCATGATAAAGATATGATTCACGCCGTTTCGCAGCACCGATTCAAGAATGTCATAGATTACCTGCGTAACCGTATCATACCCGAGCGTAAGCGTAAACGGGAATGTATCATAGTGAGCGCTGTAACCGACCGTAATCGGCGGCAGAACCAGCAATCCATCCACTTTTTCGGCAATTTTGCAGGAAAGCATGTAAGAAACCAGTGTATCCGTACCTTCCGCCAGATGATTCCCGTGCGCTTCACAGGATCCGACCGCGAGAATAACCTTGTCGAATTTTCTTTCTTTCACCTGATGGGCTGTGAGTTTAAGAAGTTCATTGTTGGCCATGTTGCTGTTCCTCCTTATTTTGGATTTCCGTCTTTATTCTAACACAGGCGGGCGGAGTATGCACCCGCCCGCCGTATAAATCCTTTGATATCCTCTTATCAGATATTCTTTCTGAACTTCAGCATTCCGTCTTCCGCCTGGCAGACCACAACAGTCTTGTCCGGGACATGAGTTTCTGCAGAATAGGAAATGGTACCCGTGATGCCCGGGAAATCCTTCATATTCTCAAGCGCGTCGCGGATAGCCGCCGGAGTCACATCATCGCCGCAGTTCTCAATCGCCTTTGCGATCAGATATGCAGTATCATAGCCGAGCGCCGCAAATGCATTTTCAGGAGCGGTTCCGTACTTTTCTTCGTAAGCGGAAAGGAATCCCTGAACAGCTTCGCTCTCGTCATCCGCCGAGAAGTGAGTGCAGACGAAGCAGTTTTCATTTGCGAGATCACCTGCAACACCCCAGAGATCCGTATCCCAGCCGTCACCGGAGATCATCGGTCCCGTAACGCCTGCTGAGCGGAACTGCTCAATCACCGTGCTGGCATCGTCCGGACCTGTCGCCATAAAGAGAATGCCTGCTTCCTCGCCAAGCGCCTGATAGCGGGCGATCTGTGCGGCATCATCATAATCGCCGCTGGAGAAGTAATCCTGAAGCACGATTTCTCCGCCGAGTTCCTCAAAATGGTTGATGAAATAATCCGAAAGATTCGTGGTATAACTCATCGAATTATCCGTGAGAACATATGCTGTCTTCGCGCCAAGCTCCTGGAAAGCGTAATCCGCTCCGGCTTCCGCGCAGACGTCATCACCAAAGGCGCAAAGGAAAGCGCAGTCACCGACGGTAGCCGGAATGTCGGGTGTCGTCGCGCCCGTCGATACAAACGGAACGCCTGCTTCCTGTGCTACTGCACCGGCTGCGTATGCGAAATCGCTGTCCGAAAAGCCCGCTATAACAACGGCTCCGTCGTTGTTGATCTGCTTTTTCGCATTGCTCGCGCAAACTGCCGTGTCCGTCTTGCCGTCATCATAAACAGCTTTCAGCATCTTTCCGTTTACACCGCCCGCGGCATTAATCTCTTCGATCGCGAGATCAAAACCGCGCTGTGTCGGCTCGTCGAGAGATGACTGATCCCCCGTGATGTTGAAAATGCCGCCCACGACGATCTCCTCGTCAGCAAATGCGGCAGTTCCGGTCATCGCTGTCATCATGGCAGCTGCCAGACCGACACATGCAACCGTTCTTAAAAGTCTGCGTGTTTTCATTTCCCTACCTCCTTTAAAAAATGAGTTGCTGTGTTCCGGATGTCCTTAAAAGATACCCGGATCTATCAGGAAGACCTGCGCCGTATGAGTGCGGCCAGTCTCTGATATTCCTCTTTCCGAAATGGCGCGAGATACGTATCCTTCGAGAACCATGTATCCAGAATGATTTCGCTGTTGCCCATGATGCCCTGTCCTCTGAAAATGATCAGAAGGATCAGAAGGACCGCCATGATAATATTGGAGAGACCGAACATCGTCGGAAGCTTCAGTGATCCAAGGGAAAATCCGCTTTCAAGAGGAGCAAGGAATTCCGGGATAATCGTGTAGAACATCGCCCCGGGAATAGCTCCGCTTAAGGAGAACATTCCGCCGATAATACTCATTTCCACAATGTCAAAGCTTTTGGAAAAATAGAAATTTGAGGCGGAAATCGTTGTCAGATAATGTCCCCAGAGTCCTCCGCCGATTCCGGCAAAGAAGGCGCTGATCGCAAAGCAGGATATCTTCTTCCTGACAAGATTGATCCCCAGCGTCTGTGCGGCAACCGGATCGTCCCTCATGGCAATAAGACCTCTTCCGTAATCGGAATGTGTGACGCGGTAAAGAACGAACATCGTCACGACGACCGCGATGTATACGGTCAGAATCGTGGATCTGGCCGGCAGTCCGGTAAGTCCTCTCGATCCGTGTGTAATGTCTCCCTGATTGTCAATAACTGCCCTGACCACCACGATCAGCGCAAGTGTCACGACCGACAGGTAGTGCCCCTTGGTGCGGACGACGGGGAATCCGACGATCAGCGCGATAAGGGAAGCGGCAGCTCCTCCGATGATAAGTCCCGGAAGCAGGGGAATCTGAAGGCTGATCAGCCAGTCCGGAAGTCCCGGGCACATATTCTCCTTGACCTGCGGCGCCAGAGTAAAGAAAGCAGAGATATACGCTCCGATCGCCATAAACGCGGCATGCCCCATGGAGAACATCCCCGAAAATCCGTTGATCAGGTTAAGCGACGCAGCCAGGACGATATAGATTCCAATCGTAATGACAATACCTGTAAAATAGCTCTTCGGCTTTGCGGCGCAGCTGCAAAGAACAGCCAGCGGCACGATCACAAAAATTACAAGCCGTATCAGATTGCTGTCCGTGATTCTGTTTTTCTTCATACGATACCCTCCGATTCCCATGTGTCAGCTTCTGGCAGCTTCACTGCCGCCGAAAAGCCCGTTCGGACGGAACAGCAGAACGACGACCATAAGAAGAAATACAAACGCATCACGATAGGCCGTCATCGTCGTCGGCATGAGACCTGCAAAGAGCATCTCGGCTACGCCGATGATAAATGCCCCGGTGACGGCTCCGCCGAGACTTCCGATTCCGCCGATAACGGCAGCGCAGAATGCTTTAAGTCCCGGTACGAAACCAAGTGAAGGATAGACGGTCTTATACTCTCCGGCAAGCAGAAGTCCGGCGACGACCGCAAGGCCTGATCCGATGGCAAACGCCGTCATGACAACCCTGTTCACGTTAACGCCCATCAGTCTCGCTGCCGTAAGATTTTCGGAGCACGCGCGCATCGCTGTTCCGATCTTCGTTTTTTTCAGGATATAGTGAAGAATGATAAGGAAAACGGGCGTAACGATAAATGTAATGATATTGATGGTCGAGAGATTGACGATCCCGATCCTGTGCGCCGCCGTAAGCCATTTCGGAAGAAGAAACGGCTGCCTTTGGGCGGAAAAAATCATCTGGAGAAGATTCTGGAGCAGTGCTGAAACCGCCAGTGATGAAATCAGCGTCGTCTCTTCCGTCGCGTCCCGGAGAGGTCTGTAAGCAAGCCTCTCGATCAAAAGACCGACTACTATGCTGAATCCGACGGATACAATCAGCGAAACGAAAATCGGCATGCCGGCGGAGTTCATCAGCATGAGAATCACATAAACCCCGATCGTCATGATGTCGCCGTGCGCAAAATTGATCAGGCGGAGGATACCGTAAACGATCGAATATCCGATCGCGACGATGGCATAGATGCTTCCCAGCTTTAATCCGCTGATCAACATACTGAGGAAATACGCGGTATTAATCATATGTCACCTCCGAGATAGGCAGCCTTCACCCTCTCGTCCTCAATCAGATCCCCGCTTGAGCCTTCGAGCGAAATGGTTCCGGTTTCCATAATATACGCGCGGTCCGCCAGCTCCAGCGCGTCATAGGCATTCTGCTCAATAACAAAGACAGTAATGCCTTTCTCCTTGAGACTTTTCAGCACGCCGAATACCTCAGCAGTCATGATCGGAGATAAGCCCATGGAAGGCTCGTCGAGCAGAAGCATTTTCGGAGAACTCATGAGAGCTCTTCCAATTGCGAGCATCTGCTGCTCTCCTCCCGAAAGCGTTCCTGCAGACTGTTTTGCACGCTCTTTCAGAATCGGAAACAGATTAAGGGCCGTCTCGTAATTCTTCTCTGCATCAGCTCTGTCCCGGTTAACATAAGCTCCCATTCTGAGATTTTCCTCGACGGTCAGCCTCGTGAAAATCTGCCGTCCCTCCGGAACCTGGACAAGTCCCATGCTGACGATTTTGTCAGCGCCAAGTCCGGTAATATCCGTTCCGTCGAATATAATCTTCCCGCCGGCTGTCCGGATGAGTCCCGATATCGCGTGAAGCGTCGAACTCTTGCCGGCCCCGTTGGCTCCGATCAGGGCTACGGTCTCCCCTTTGCGGATATCGAGCGATATACCCTTAACTGCGGTTATTCCGCCGTATTTTACCACCAGATCCCTAATTTCAAGCATTCGTCTGCCTCCCAAGATATGCGGCGATAACCTTCGGATCGCTCCTTATCTCCTCGGGCGTCCCGCTGGCGATGACCTCGCCTGATGCCATCACATAAATATACTCGCAGAGGTTCATAATGACCTTCATATCATGCTCAATCAAAAGCACCGTCAGATTAAACTCTTCCCTTGCGTGCCGTATCGCTCTCACAAGATCGGCACTCTCCTGCGGGTTCATTCCTGCAGCAGGTTCATCCAGAAGAATAAGCTTCGGGTCAGCGGCAAGGATTCTTGCAATCTCCAGCCTTCGCTGGCTTCCGTAGGGAAGCGAGTCGGCGCGTGAATCCGCATAGGCGCTGATCTCCATCTCTTCAAGCATCTTCATGGCCTTTTCGTGATAGCGCTTTTCATTTTCCGCGAATCGCTTTGTGTGAAGCAGGCCGTCAAGAAACCCGTACTGTCTGTGCATCTGGGCCCCAATCAGCGTATTTTCGGCTGCCGTCATCTTTCCGAACAGCCGGAGGTTCTGATAAGTCCGAAGAATACCGGCCTTCGCCACGCGGTCCGGCTTCCAGCCGGTAATGTCCCGGCCCTCGTAAAGGATGGTGCCGGAAGTCGGAGTAAGGACGCCGGACAGCATATTGATTACGGTGGTCTTTCCTGCCCCGTTTGTTCCGATCAGGCCGTAGATCTTCCCCTCTTCAATCCGGGCGGAAAAATCCTTCACGGCCTGCAGGCCTTTAAACGACTTTCCGCAGTTTCTGGCTTCCAGTAAAACCGACACGTCACATTCTCCTTTTCATTGGTCAGACGGGATATCACGAAATATCTTCCTTTTTCCGCGTAACAACCCGGATAATAAAAATGAGGCAGGCAGTTTCCGCAGGGAACCGCACATACCTCCTTGTATGTCAGCATACAATGCGAAAAACCGGATCATCTTCTTCGACACCCGTGTTTTTATCACATTATAACTTTAACGCAAAAAATTGTTTTTGTAAATTATTAGTTTAAATTCCGGCAAAATGTCTGACAAAAATCATAATTCCGATACAGATCAGAATGATCCCTCCGGCAATTCCGGCCCGTTCGCCCGCCCGGATGCCGATTCTGCGTCCGAGCGCAAGCCCGGCGGAACAAAGAGCAAATGTCACGGCAGCGATAATGCCCGCACAGACAAACGCCTGCAGGGCATCGTATTCGGCGATTGTAAAACCTGTAGACAGAGCGTCGATCGAAGTCGCGACGCCCTGTATAAGCAAAGTGCCCGTTCCGGGTCCGGGACCGGCCGTGGGTTCATCCGCATTCCCGCGGATTCCTTCCAGAACCATACGCCCGCCGATCAGCGAAAGAAGCGCGAGGGCGATCCAGGGGATCAGATGGGCAAACATCCTGAAATACCCGATGATCGTATGCACTGCCAGCCATCCCGCAAGCGGCATCAGAAACTGAAAAAACGCAAACGTCCCGGCGATGGCCAGAGCTCTTCTCTTTCCCATCCCGGGACTGCTGACCGCATTTGCGACGGATACGGAAAATGCATCCATCGCAAGTCCGGCGCCGAGCAGAATACTGCCCGCAATGAACAGAATGTCCATGCGGCGATCCTCCCTCATTACTGTTGATTTTATGAGTTATAGATTTCTTCGTGAAGCTTCGATATGGTTTCCGCCATATCCGGAACAAGGATCTCCCCTCTTACGCTGTAAAGACCGTCATACGGCACGCGGCTTTCGGCGAGATCGTATCCGGCATAGGACGGAACCTTCATGAGCAGGGAAATCATGGTCGGACTGTCAATATTATGCGTGACCAGCGGAAGGATCTGCAGTGCGAAAGAGTTCATCTCCGACGCATTCATGCTGCTCACTCTGTCCATGAGCTGTGTCACGACCGTCCTCTGACGCTCCGTGCGTTCGTAATCGCTGTTTCCGACGTAGCGGATTCTGCTGTAGCCGACCGCCATCAGGCCGTCCGCCTCAAACGTTCCGCCGGAACCGAACAGATGTCCCTCGGGTGAAATTCCCTGAAGATCGCACATGTCGCGGATATACCCGTCCGCGGTCTCCGCTTCCGAATCCGAAAGCGTCAGAGTCACTCCTCCGAGAATATCGATAATCTTTGCCATGCCGACAAAGTCGACCGCTGCATAATTGTCAATGTTGACCTGATAATTCTTCTCAATTGTCTCGATAAGAAGCGGGCCTCCTCCGACTGCATACGCGTTGTTCAGCTTTCTCACGCCGATTCCCGGAATCTCCGCATAGAGATCTCTCATAAACGAAGTCAGACGCACTGTCTTTGTCTTCTGATTCAGAGATACAAGTATCATGGAATCAGAATTTCCGTTCCAGGATGTATCGCGGCGGTCAACGCCGACGAGAAGCAGATTGTAGATTCCGCTGTTCAGCGGAAGATTCGCCGCAGAACCGGTCACATCTGTTGCAATCGCGCCCTGAATTTCATCCAGCTCGCTTTCCGTAAGTCCCGTACTCTCGGTAAGAGCGGACGGATCAATTCCAGCCATGTATTCTGCTGCTTTCGCCGAAATTGCGCTGTCACTCATGTAGTTGCTAAGTCTGTAATAGCGCATAAAGAACAGTCCGAGTACGGCTGCGGCCGCGAGCAGAAGTACAAGCAGCACGATCAGCACGACCATGCCCGCTCCCATCTTCTTTTTCGTTCTCTTTTTACTCACTGTTTTTCACCTCAAAATTAATCCTTTCCATGGGTAAAGACCTATGCATTCTATCACAGTGTTTCCCCGGACGCAACATGGAATCTTAAGAGTGAAAAAGCATCATAAAAACAAGGCCGCCGAGAATCAGCAGGATTCCGATGCAGGTCATAAGCAGCGCAAAGGAAAAATTCTGCGCCAGAAGACCGATTGTCTCCGCGGTACTCTCCCGGATGGTCCACCAGAATCCCGGAAGATCCGTCTTCGGAGCCGCCGCCTTCCGCTCTTTGAAGATGGTTTTTCTGAAGAAGAGAATGACGGCGTCCGTGCTGTCCGCGAGGACCCTTCCCGCAAATGTTCCGAGGAATACGGCGGCGCGCGCCAGCGGTATCAGAAGCTTGTTTTCACCGAATACCGAAAGAACCGTCCCGAAAATACCCGGCAGGATTTTAACAAGCAGAGGCCGCATCACCAGGAATTCGAGATCGAGCTTCTCCGGCCACAGGTTGACATAAGACCCTTTTCTTATGAAAATGTTCCGCACCGCGAACAGATAAACTGCGGCGCCGATTCCAAGAGAGATCAGGCCGCCCTTCAGGTTTCCGATGGCAAAGGCACTGAATTCGCTGATTTCCTCACTTCCCGTCATGAACGCAGCGAGCTTCTTCATAACGGCCGGCTGGCCAAGAACAATCATTAGAAGCGACGAGCCGAAGACGACGGCGCAGCTTAGAACGTTCATGGACCGGCGTTCCCGGTCAAATTCTTTCTGCCGCACAGCGTCGGAATTCTTCTCGACAAACAGGCAGATAAATAGCTTCAGCATATAGGCGAACGTGAAGCCGCCGGAAATCAGAAACACCCACTCCGACACCCGGAGAAGAGACGCGTATGCGGTGCACTCGTGAATCCCCTCCACGATTCCCTCGTGAAGAAGCGTCTTACTGATATAACCGTTAAACAGCGGGACTCCGCTGATTCCCAGGGCTCCGAGCGCGAAGGCGGCTTTCAGGAACGGTTTGTTTCTTCCGTATCCCCGGATTTCGTCAAGCGTAAGCGAGTGGATCCGCATGACTACCGCGCCGGCTGCCATGAAGAGCGTCAGTTTGATCAGGGAATGATTGACCATGTGAAGCATAAGTCCTGAAAGAGCTGTTCCGGCTCCCTCTTCCGAGCCTGCCGCGGTAAGCAGCACATACATGCCCGTGCCGGTCAGAATAAATCCGATCTGGGACATCGACGAGCAGGCGAGGGTACGCTTCAGATTGACGGAAAACAGAGCAAGCAGAGCTCCGAGGAACATGGTAATCTCCCCCAGCAGAAGCACCAGCATTCCGTACCCCGTGTTTTTGGAAAACACGTGCATCGTCGTCATGAGAATACCGTAAATGCCCACCTTCGTCAGGATTCCGGAAAGAAGCGCGGACCCCGGGGACGGAGCCACCGGATGCGCTTTCGGCAGCCATATATGGAGCGGGAACATACCCGCTTTTGCGCCGAATCCGAAAAGGACGCAGATGCCTCCGGCGAAAACTTCTTTTGTAATTCCACGCTCCCGGACTGCCGTATCCATCAGGTCAAAGCTGAGCGTTCCAAGGGCTGCCTTTAGAAGCAGCATGCCCATAAAGAGCACCAGTCCTCCGATCACTGCGATGAAAAGATAGGTATAGCCCGCGCTGATTGCTTCACGGGTCTCCTCATGAATCACCCACGTAAATGAAGTGAACGAGAGAATTTCAAAGAAAAGAAACGTCGTCATAAGATCCGCCGACAGCATAACGCCTTCTGTAGCTCCAAGCGTCAAAAGCACAAAGAACCACCAGCGGATCAGGTGCTCTCTCTCCTCCTTGAAATATTCAAGTCCGAATAAAGTGGTAAACAGCCACATAAATGCAGCGATGACCGCGTAGACGCACCGGAAGCCGTCCGTCGTAAAGCTGATGCCGTACGCCATAATGCCGCCGATCCGGAATTCCCCTCCCCGGAAAAGCAAAAGGATGGCGGGCAGAAATTCAGCCGCGCAGACCGCTGCCGCAAGACAGTCTCCCGCCCTTTCGTTCTTCCGTCCGATGAGGGCCGTGAGCACAGCTCCGAAGAAAGGAAAGAATACAACAAAAGGAATCAACATCGCTTACAATATACCTCCTGCTATCCGGCTGACGAAATCTACGATCGGGCCGGGATGAACGCCGATACAGATATCAACGACACAGAAAAATACGATCGGAACCAGCATGAGCACCCCCGCTTCACGAATACCGCCATTTCCCGCATACCGGTCTTTTCCGGCCATTGGGAAAAACGCCCTGGCGCTCACCGTAAGACAGTAAACCGCGCAGATAAACGCAGAGATGATCAGAGCCGCCGCGCCGGCTGTTCCCCATGCGGATCCTTCTCCGATTGCGGCCATGACCATGTGCCATTTTGAAATAAAACCGGAGAACATCGGTATTCCGATGAGCGACAGCGACGCCAGCGTATAAATTGAAAATGTTACCGGCATGCGTTTCCCGACGCCGTCGATCTCATAGACATAATTGTTCCCCGTTACATGCATAAAAGCGCCGGCACAGAGGAACAGCATCATCTTGATGACTCCGTGAATGAGCATGTGGAGAAGCCCGCCCGTCATCCCCTCCGGCGTAAGAAGCATGACGGAAAACAGCATGTACGAAAGATTGCTCATCGTGGAAAACGCAAGCCGCCTCTTGAAATGCTTTTCCCTGACGGCCATCACCGCGGCGAACAGAAGGGAAAAAGCAGCCGTCATCATGCAGATGTACTGGATGGACGTTCCCCGGAGCATCTCCGTCCCGAACACGTAATAGGTCATCCGGGTCACCGCGAAAATACCGGAATTAACCACTGCCACCGCGTGAAGCAGGGCTGTGACCGGTGTCGGCGCGGCAGAAGCAGTCGGCAGCCAGTCGAACAGGGGAAAGACGGCGGATTTTGTGCCGAAACCGAAAAATCCGAGAATAAACGCGAACATCATAAGCCGGGTGTTGAAACCTTCATGCAGGCTTCCCCCGAAGATAAATGTTCCCGCGTCGCCGTAAAGAGTCGTCATGACAACCGCAAAGAACGCAAGGGACGCTCCGCCTATGGTGTAGGCGGCGTATTTGCGGCCCGCGTACTGGCTCTCGTGGTTGCCGTAATGCGTAACAAGCGGGATCGTGACCAGCGACAGCATCTCATAAAACAGATAAAGCGTGATCATGTCCGCGGAGAACGCGATCCCAAGCGTGATACCGTAAGTCATCACGTAGAAAGCGAAAAAACCGTTCTGTCTCTTCGACTCTTTCATATATTCAAATGCATACAGCATGACAAGCGGCCACATGACGGAAATCATTCCCGCAAACAGCATGGACATTCCGTCAATGCGGAACGTGATGGAAAAACCGCTCGTGAAGCTGTACACGGTGACAGGATCGCGGGAGACGCGAAGAAGCGCGAGCCAGACAAAGACAGACGTAAGGACAACGACCGCCTCCGCGTAATACGCGCGCTTCTTCGCGTCCTTAAAGGAAGCCGGTATGATCAGAAAGCCGCCGATAACCGGCAGTAAAATCGGAACTAACAGAATAAGCGGATTCAAACCGATGCCTCCTCACTCAAAATCCGAAAAAGCCGGTGATACTGTTTCCGAAAAGTCCCACAAGAAGCGTGATAACGCAGAGCGCAGCCATGGGAACAATCATAAGAAGCGGTTCCTTCACAGCCGCTTCTCCGGATGAATTCATCTCCGCCTCCGCCTGCTTCCCCGGGAAGAATCCTTCGACGGTGAGCGTAAGAAGATATCCCGCCGTAAGAAGTGCCGATATGAGGAGCACCGCCGGCGCAGCAATACTGAAAAACGGCCTGCCGCTTCCGACAGCAGTCTCGGCTATGACCCATTTGCTCAAAAAGCCGGCGAAAGGCGGAATACCGACAAGGGAAAGCGCCGCGACGGTAAGGCAGGTCAGCGTTGCCGGCAGCTTCTTCCCGACTCCTTTCAGATCCCTGACATCCCGGATTCCGAGCTTAACGATAAAGACTCCGGCTGTAAGGAACAGGCATCCCTTCGCCGCCACATGGCCAAGCATATGGATCAGGCCGCCCCGGAGCCCGTCATCCGTAAGGAAAGAAAGACCCAGCATGATATAGGAGATCTGGCTGACGGTCGAATAAGCGAGCCGTTTTTTAAGGATTTTCTCCCTGTACGCCATCATGGAGCCCATAAAGACCGTAAGCATCGCAAGCGACATCCATACCGTCTGGACCCAGGTTCCCCGGATCATATCCGCTCCGAAGGAATAATAAATCAGCCGGATGACGGTGATGACGCCTGCTTTTGCGATGATTCCGGAAAGCAGCGCTGAGCCCGGTGCGGGTGCGATCGGATGCGCTGCAGGCAGCCAGCCGTGCATCGGGTAAAGGCCCGCCTTCGTCCCGAAGCCGATAATTCCCGCCATCGCCGCGGCAAGAAGTATCTTCTCGTGACCCGCACATTTTGCCGGATCGAGGAATCCGCCCATTACGAATGCCGACGGA
Organism: uncultured Lachnospiraceae bacterium; assembly: GCA_902797075.1. Lineage (GTDB taxonomy): Bacteria > Bacillota > Clostridia > Lachnospirales > Lachnospiraceae > Chordicoccus. Next base: position 32,595 of record CADBRO010000189.1, on the reverse strand, counting down.
TCCGCCGCGTAATAATAGACGATGAAAATAGCCAGAAGTCCAAGAAGCGCTCCGCCGATGGAGTAAAACAGATACTTAAGGCCGGCGTCGACGGCGGCTTTGGTCATCTCGTGAAGAACCAGCGGAACCGTCGTCAGCGTCAGAGTCTCAAAGCAGAGATACATCGTGATCAGATTTGAAGACAATGCCACCGCGATCAGCGCTCCGAAAGAAATCATGTAAAAGGTGAAGAAACGCTCTTCGTCCTCTTCGTGCTTCATATAATCAAAGGCATAGAACAAAACTGCCGTATAGAGGACGCAGGCCGCCAGAAGGAATATTCTTCCGAGGCCGTCGGGTGAAAACGCTATGGATACCTGCTTTGAAAATGTCACGGCCGTCACATCGCCGCCGCGGACCGCTGCCAAAACTACAAGAAGATCTGTAAGAAGAACCGCTGCAGCAAGGAAGACCCTGCGGCTGCGGGGAGACATTTTCATAAAATATTCCGCGATTCCGGCTGCAGCCGGAAATAAGATGGAAAGAATCAGAAGCATGCTGTTTCCTCTTTCAATGTCATATTTAGAATTCTATCTGCCGTCACACAAATGAAGCGAAACCGCGCTCGATGAGGTCTGCGATTACCCAGGAGAAAAGTCCCAGCATCAGATTGGCCGCAGTAAGGACCGCCATCGGGATATTGTAATTAATTCTGCCTCTCACCGGCCATCTCTGTTCCTCGTCCTCCGCGGGACTGTAGATACGGATAATCGTCCTGATGAAGTACAGCGCATTGAGAAGCGAACTGATTGCCAGAACCAGCATCACAAGAACCAGCTTTACGCTGCTTCCGGAATACACTGCCGCGGTCGCAAACTGAAGTTTTGCGGAAAATCCCGCGAATATGGGAATTCCGATCATGGAGAACGCACCGATACAGAACGATACGCCCGCGCTTCTGTCGCGAAGCGCGCTGCCCTGCAGATTTCTGAATTTCAGGCTGTCGCCGGAAACGGCCGCAAGTCTGGGAGTCGTGAGAAACAGCATGGACTTCGTCACCGCGTGGGCCATGATCTGGAACACCGCGGCGGTAAACCCGGCTTCTGTCGCAAGTCCGATTCCCATATAGATGTAGCCGATCTGGGCGGCGGATGAGAACGCCACCATCCGGTTGATGTTATCGGCGTGAAGCGCCGATACGGATCCCATGACGATTCCGCACATGCCGAGAACAAGGAGAATGTTCCTGATCGGCATCCCTGCGAAAATCGGAAGTCCGACAACCCTCAGATAAATCTTAATCAGAAGGAAGATATAACATTTTGAAACCAGAGCCGACAGAACCGATCCCGAGGTAGGGGTAGCCCAGCCGTATGTATCCGGCATCCAGTAATGAAACGGAAAGAGTCCGCTCTTGATCGACAGACCGATGGTCAGGATGCCGATCGCCATGTTGATTACCGTCATCGCCGCAGGATCCGATGCGAGCACGCTTATCTCTTCATGCATCGGCACCATCAGCAGATGGCCGGTGACGTCGTAAAGCAGTACCACGCCGAGAAGGAAAAGGCCCGAACCGAGAAGATTCATAATCATATAGCGGACAGCGGCAAGCGTGGTCCGCCCGATCTCACGGACGATCAGCAGTCCGCAGCTCGTCAGAGTGAGGATCTCAAGAAATACATATCCGGTGAAGATATCGTTTGTCCAGGTCATCGCCATGAGCGCGGCGGTCATCAGATTAATCAGCGTATAATAGAGATTCTGCTTGCTCTCATCGATATCGAGTTCAAGGAACTTCCTCCCGGACAGTACCGAACAGAACATGACGATAAGAAATAGAAGCGCAATCATCGATTCAAGGATTCCGGCCCGGATCTCATTTCCCCACGGGGCGGGAAACTCGCCCATCGGATAGGTAAATGATCCGTCCATCCTGATCGTGTAAAACAGAACCGCGCCTGTCATGCAGATGAGGATGAGCTCGAAGATCATCGTATAGGTTCTGGCCGTACGCCGCTTCAGGACCATGCACAGGACGCCGCTGAAGAGGCTCAGCACAATCGTAAATAAAGGAAAATTCCAGATAAAGTCCACTTATCTGTCCTCCGTCTGATGTTTTGACAGAATATAAATATCGTCAAGATCCAGCGTATGATAGCGCCGGTACAGCCTGACGCTTAATGACAGCATGATCGCCGTCACCGAAACCGAGACAACGATTCCGGTAAGGACGAGTCCGGCGGGAACCGGATTGATATACGCGGACACATCCGTGATCCCATCGGTTATAATCGGCGCCTTCCGGTCGCGGATATACCCCATCGAGGCAAGGAACAGGAAGGTTCCGGTGTCCATGATATTCATGCCGATCAGCTTCTTTATCAGATTTCGCTGAAACAGCAGTGTCGTAAAGCCGATCCCGAATAAAATAACGGCGGCCGCTTCTTCATAATTTGTCAGCAGAGTCTCAATCACTTCCGTTATTTCCTCTCTTAAACAGACTGTAAAACCCATACATCGTGCAGCAGACGACGATTCCCACCGCGATATCCAGCGGGAGAATCAGGCCGCCGCTCAGGATAGCGCCAGGAACGCCCTTCGGAATATGGTTCGGAATCCCGTTCGCGCCGGTAAAAAAGACATATCCCTTCGCGAAGCTGTAGAAGGAAAGGGCTGCCAGAGTTATAAAACTGATCCGCCTTCCGGGAAGAACTCTGTCGACTGATTTGAATCCGAAAGACGACGCGAATATAATCAGCCCTGCGCCCATGACCGCACCGCCGGAGAAGCCTCCGCCGGGAGAATTCTGTCCGTTCAGCAGAACATAGATTCCGTAGAGAAAGATACAGGGTATCAGGATAAGGCCGACTGTTCTCATGATGGAGTCCCTGGATATGTCGAAATACTTTTCATCCCGTATCGTGTAGAAATCCTCGTATCCGTGACGCATATTCTTTTTGTCCATCCGAAGAAGGATCATGACGCAGATCAGCGCCGTAAAGAGAACGTGGGACTCCCCGAGAGTATCGAATGCCCTGTAGTCAAGAATCATACCGGATACGATATTGACCGCTCCGGTTTCCTCAATTCCTTTTTCCACATATCGCCTTGTGACCTCCGTCGCCCTCGGATTCTCCTCTCCGTACCGCGGAAGATTCGCAATCGTAAAGAGAAGCACTCCGATCAGGAAGACGCAGCTGACAACCGCTACGATTCTGTAAAGGGCGTAGAACCCCCTCCGTTCCGCCCGGATCAGATGTCTGCCCTGGCTCATCACTCCCACGCGGTCATTGATCCTTTTGACCTCGTGCTTAATCTCCTCGCGGGAGCTGTAGGGCTTCTCTTCCGTATCGGAAACATGCTCGAGAAGATCCCCTTCTCCCTCGAGCCATTTCCTGAATTTCTCGTTCATGTTCATTCCTCCTGCCCCGGGTCTTCCGTTTCACGCCGTCTCATATTCTCCGCCTCGATTCTTCGGAGTGTCATGAGAAACAGCGTGCCGCTGATTCCTGCTCCGACCGCCGCCTCCGTAATCGCAAGATCCGGAGATTCCATCAGAATCCACAGAATGCACATAACCGAGCTGTAAGACATGAAAATGATAACAGCCTGAAGCAGCGTCTTTGTAAAATTGACGCTGACGGCGCATACGATAAGAAGGACAAGGAGAATAATCTTCAGAATTTCACCGAGCGTCGCTGTCATGTTCTTCATCTCCTCCTTCCTTTTTCTGCACATAGCGATACAGATGAAGATTGGAATAGTACTCCACCTGACCGAGAAAGTGGGTCGAAACCGGTGACGTGAACCACATAAAAAAGATCAGAAGCAGAAGCTTCAGCGCGTCAAAACCGGGTCCCGCCGCCGTAATCATGGCGGCGATCACAAAGAAAAGTCCAAACGTGTCGCCGATTCCCGCGGCATGCATCCTGTTCATAATAAAGCCGAAACGGTAAACGCCGGTCACCGCAGAAATAAAGCCGCAAAGCGCAGCAATCAGGAAAATGGCGACAACGGCAAACCTGATCCATTCCATCATCTGTTCCGCCTCCCGTCACCGTCTCTTCTGTTCCTGACGCCCCGCGCATTACTGTCCTTTTCATGTTCCGCATCCGGCGAAACAGGCTCTTCCGGATTGGCCGGAAGATAGGCTGTCGCCAGTATGAGTACGGCGACGAAACTCAGCATCGCATAGATCAGGGCAACGTCCACCAGATAGCTCTCCTTCAGCATCTGCGAGAGAATCGCGATGGAACAGATCACCATCGTTCCGAGCATGTTGATCGAAAGTATCCGGTCCGTGATTCTCGGGCCGATGATCGCCCTTACCAACATGATGCCGATCAGCACCGCCAGCACTATGAGCGCTGCAGTATAAAGAATCTGATACGCAAAGTCCAAACTCATATCCGTATCTCCCCCGAAATCATTTCATTTTCTCAAGCAGCCTGATAAAAGAGGAATTCTCCAGACCTTCTGCGTATTCCTTCCGAAGGCAGTGAACCATAAAGTAATCACCCTTCTGAAACAAGGTAAAGGTTCCCGGCGTCAGTGTGATGGAATTGGCGAGAAGGACATTGTGGAAACCTGATTCAAGTCCCGAATGAAACTCCACAATTTCCGGATCCGGCTTTCTGTCGCCGGACAGCGCCACGGATATCACCGCAAAGGACGCGAGAATTATTTCTTTTATAAGCGTCAGCACGTAAAGAACATAAAGAGGCAGATTGCGGAGAATCCTGATGTCGTTGTCAGGGCCGTAACCGAATACCTGATGCACAAACACGGCGACCGCACCGGATATCGCGATTCCGAAAATCACGATCTCCGGCGTCACCCGCCCGTTAAGAATCATCCACAATACAAAAAAGAGTATAATCATATTTCCTGTGCACTCCCTCATTTCATGAAAGATATAAGTTCTAACATATCACTTTCGTGGATTTTTTGCTACCGGTTTCACCGCTCGGTGTACGTTGGCCGGGCTTCCTTCTATATTATGCCATGCCGACAAGTACGGGAACGCTTCGCGTCCCCGTACTGTCGCGGCATTCGCCGTATGCTTCCACGATGTCAGACGGCGATTCGAGAGAAAACTCTCGATATCCGTCTGACATCCTGGAAGCGCATGGCTCATTGCATCGCACATCTCGCGGTTTCACCGCTCGATGTCCGTTGGCCGTCGAATGGGCGCCCGTGCAAGCACGGTGCCCGCTCTCCGGCCGTATCGCACAAAACAGCACCTGCGGGAGGCCGCAGATGCTGTCCGCTCGTCCATGTTCAATTTTTCGGCAATTACCGATGCACCGACACCTCAAATGCCGGCACACCGTCATCACCGGATACTATGGAAATATCAGGAATAAATTAACACCATGAAAAACGATTGTCAAACATACCTTAACAATTGAATACTCGTTACAGAACCCGGCCTTTACAAATCTCAGAGAACCTGTCTGTATTTCGTGATGTCATCCTGAAGGGCGCTGATCCTGTCACCCGCGGAGTACTCCCTCTCTACGATATATGCCTCGCATCCGTTTTCGTCTGCGGCGTCCGCGAGTTTTCCCCAGTCGACAAGGCCTTCGCATGCCGCGCAGTTGATCTGGTCAAAATGTTCCAAAAGTTCCCGGATCTCATCCGGCAGAACCGGCATGCCGTTCTCACCTTTCGGAAGCTCTCCGAAATCAAGAGGCGGCTGGGGACCGATAACCTCACTGCTTTCCTTCACGTGGATCAGCTTGACACGTCCGCTGTGCTGCTTTACAAATTCGACCGGATCGCATCCGGCGGCGGCGCACCATCCGGCGTCCAGCTCAAAGCCGACCAGTTCCGGATCCGTCTCGTCGATCAGCGTCTCTATCACGGTTTTATCCCCGCAGGGAACGAACTCCTGGGTATGGTTGTGATAAGTCAGCATAAGGCCGTTTTTACGGCACTCTTCGCCCAGCTCATTCAGCCTTTTTGCGAACGCATGAACCGCTTCGTCATCCTTCATCAGCTGCATTCCGATACCGATGAATTTCATACCCACCGTGCATGCATACGGGATCAGTTCTGTCACCAGATCCGTCGACGGCGCGTGAAGCGATACCGGCGTAAGTCCCAGTTCGCCAAGGAGTTCTCTCATCTCTTCGGGCGGAATCCTGAAATTAGGACCGAAAAGCTCCACGCCGTCATAGCCCATCTGTGCGGCTGCTTTCAGGTTTTCTCTGTCGTCATCGTGCTTTCCGTCAGCAAACGAATACATCTGGATATTGATTTTTCTCATCTCTCGCTCCTTTTAGTCAATTTCCCACCGGACATTGCTCCCCCGGTCGTCACGGGTTACCCGGAGCTGATTTCCGATCGCGGTTCTCAGCTCAGTTACATGTGATATGATACCGATCATTTTTCTTCCGCCTGCCATCCGTCGAAGGATGCCGACAGCCTGATCCCTCGCGTGATCGTCAAGCGATCCGAAGCCCTCGTCGATAAACAGGATGTCGGGACTTACGGCAGAAGAGACCTCTTCAATCTGATCCGACAGTCCAAGAGCGACCGAAAGAGCGGCCATAAATGTCTCCCCGCCCGAAAGTGTCCGTATCTCGCGCTCTTTTCCTGTAATTTCCGATCTGACCATGAGATCGAGTCCGCGGTTCTTTCCCTCTCCGGCTCTGTCAATGCTGCAGAGAAGGAGTGTGAATTCTCCGTCCGTCATTTCCCTGAAATGCCGGTTCGCACCGCTTAGTATTCTATTAAGATAATATCTCTGCGCCCATGTTTCAAGATCCATCCTGGAACCTTTGATATTTCCCGACATCTGCCGGTACATGGATGCTGTTTTCCGGTATTCTTCATCCAGCTTCTCTCTCCCTTTCAGGAGCTTTGACAGATCTTTTGCAACTCTGTCGTCTTCATCAGCAGAAGCGCTGAGACGCTGATGTTTCTCGGCAGCCTCCCGCCGCTTTCTTTCAGACTCATCGTAAGCCGCCCTTATGCGTTCCGTATCCGGGCGCATCTGTCCGCCGATTGCCTCTTCCGCGATCCTTACAGCGCGGCGCTCCGACTCGAGCTCAACCTTCCACGCCTGATACTTTGCCGACAGACGGTCTGCATCCTCTTTTGCATACCCACCGGTAATCATTTCCCAGGATTCAACCGCGTCTTCGCGGTGAAGCATCGCCTCGTACGCGCCGTGCTTCGCCGCTTCCTCTTTTTGAAGTCCGGGAAGCTCTTCCGTATATTTTCGTATCAGGGTAAGAGACTGCTCCTTCTTCTTTAAGGCTGCTTCCGCTCTTTCCTCTGCTCTGTCCTTCTTTTCTTCTGCTTTTCGCTGTCTTTCCTCAATGATCTTCAGGATTTCCTGCGCAGGCGGCATGCCTGTTCCCTCATCCGCACCTGAGAAGAAGGACTCTCCCTGTTTTGCTTCTTTGACCTCTTCCATAAATGCGGCTGCGGTGCCGTCCCGCAGAGCATTCAGCTCTTCTGCCAGCTTTCCGGAAGCCTTCAGATCACCCGCGAGTTTTTCGGTTTTATCCCGAAGCACGCTGTTCTTCTGTTCTTCCCTCTCAATCATCTCACGGGTCAGGTTTTCATATTCTCCCTGATAGACGCACGGGGCAGGATGCTCCGTTGAACCGCACACGGGGCAGGGGCTTCCCGGAACAAGTTCCCTGGCAAGAATTCCTGCCTGCATGTCGTAGAATGCCTGCCTTTTTCTTTGAAACTCCGCATTCTGTACGGAAAATGCATCCCTCGCCCGGACATACTCCTTTTGTTTGCGCTCAATATCTCCTGTGAGAGCGGACAGCCGGCTCTCCGCATCCGCGATCCGTGCGGCATGCTCCCTGATGCGCGTCAGGACTGCCAGCTGCTTCATGCAGTCCCCTCCGGCCCTTTCAGCGTCCGCCGCGGTATTCTCCGCGTCTTTCGTCAGATCCGGAAGCTTTTCCTGTTCATTCAGAAGGTTCAGTCTGCATTCTTCCGCGTTCTTTGCCGCTTCGAGGTATCTTTCATGGGCAGTTTTGATCTCATATGCTTTCCGTATGCCTGCCGAAAGCGCATATGCCTCCTCCATGTCTTTCCCTGTCGCCTCCAGGGCTCCGATTTTCTTCCGGGAGCCGTCGAGCTGCCGGTAAAGCTTTTCCAGGCGGTCCGCTCCCAGCAGGGCATCCCTGTCAATATCCCGCTGTTTTTCAGCCCTCTCAAGATCCTCTCCGGCTTGATCCGCTGCCATCTTAAGAATATCCGCAAGTTCTGCCAGCATGCCGGTCAGTTCCTCAAGGGGCGCCGCATTTCCCGTAAGAAGTTCTTCCTTAAGCCGGGACATCCTTTCGAGATTTTCCTCCGGCATCGCCGCCTCACCCGCTTCCGGTATCCGGATCCGCCCGGCCAGAGCGGCGGCCGAAGCCGAAACATTTTCCAGTTCTTTTTCCAGCTGCCGCTTTCTGTCCGCAAGCTCGTCGATGATATCTCTGTAAATTCCGGTTCCGAACAGTTTCCTGAAAATCTCCCGTTTATCATCCGATTTTGAGCGGATGAGGGTCATAAACTCGCCCTGGGCGATCATTGCGACCTGCATGAACTGGTCCTTGGTGAGTCCGACGATTTCACGGATTTTCCCGTCCGATTCCTTAGGCGGATACAGGGATCCGTCCGGCATGAAAAGCGAAAGCGAACCCGACGTCTCTCTTGTATCCCGTCCTTTGCCGGCTCCCTTCGTAAGAAGCTTCAGGTGCCGCGGCACGCGTTTTACCGTATAGGTTTTGCCCTTATCCGAAAACACAAGCTCCACGAACGGCTCCTCCGCCGCAGAGACATACTGGCTCTGAAGCACAGTGCCGTCCTTCCGGTTCTCTCCGGAACTTGCTTCGCCGTACAGGGCAAAAACAATCGCGTCGAAAATGGTTGTTTTCCCCGCTCCGGTATCGCCGGTAACCAGGAAAAGATTTTCCCGTAAAACAGAAAAATCAATCTCCGTCCGCCTTCCGTACGATCCGAACGCCTGCATCGTAAGCTTTAAAGGTCTCATATTACACGCCTCCTCTTACCTTGCGGATTACATCCGCGAGGAGCTTCTTTGCTTCTTCATCCGGATCCGAAAGAAAAGCGCAGCATAGCTCATACGGGTCAGGAAGACTCTCCGCTTTGGCATTTTCCCCGTATTCCGCGCTTTTTTGATTCTTCCGCCTGACCTCGAGAAGATTAGGAAAGGCATCTCTTAATTTCCACATGAGATCCCCCGCGTCCTCCCCGGCTTCATCCGTAAGGATCACGGAAACATAGTCCTCCGACCGCATGCGGAGCACTTCCTCAGCCGTTCCCTCAATAACCCTGACCTCCCGAAGGGGCTTAAGCGGAAGCTCCCTGATACCGCATGAAAGCATACCGTCAGAAGTTTTCTCTCCCATTTCCACGCAAACGACACTCTTTTTCTGTCCCGCTTCGCTGACAGAACATGGATACGGGGTTCCCGAATATCTGATTCTGGGAGATGCGAGCGTCATCGGCCTGTGAATGTGCCCCAGCGCGCAGTAATCAAAATCCTTAAGTACACCGGCACTGACCGCATCGATATTTCCGACCGAAGGGATCTCCGAAGCGGCTCTTGGCACGTCGTCCGCATTTCCGCCCGCTGGAATATAAAACTGATGGCTTACGATCACGTTTCTGTCGGCGCGGTCTATCTTCTCCCTCTCAAGAAGTTTCCCGAGCGTCTCCTCAAAACCGGGACTGCAGCCTTCCTCATCCGGATTCACTATTTTCCGAACCATGGAAGGCCTGACGTAGGGAAGCAGGTAAAAATGCACAGGCCCGAAATCATCCTCAAGCGTCACCTGTTCGATGAAATCACAGTCATCGGAGGGCGGCGTTCCGATCGCATAAATCTTCCGGCCTTTCAGGATGCCCCGGAAAAGATCGATTCGCGGCGCGCTGTCATGATTCCCGCTGATCATCATAATCACGCAGTCGGGCACACGTTCCCGGAGCGAGGTTATGAACCGGTCAAAAACAGCGACAGCCTCGGCCGAGGGCACTGCCCGGTCATAGATATCACCGGCGATCAGTACCGCGTCCGGTTTTTCCGAAGCTGCGTACTGCACGATCTGATCCAGAACATAAACCTGATCCTCGTGAAGATCACGGTTCATGAGCCTAAGTCCGATATGAAGATCCGATATGTGGAAAAACTTCATGGATTTCCTTCCTCCTGATTCCCGCCTTAACCAGCCGGCATCCGTTTTCTATTATACAGCGATTCAGGGGCAGCTGCGAAGAAAAGATCAGCCGCCGTCTTCCACCTGTGCTATAATGCTGAATAATTCACGTAAAAGAAATATGAACCGCACCCATGAAGCACTGCGTAAAGGCAGAAGCGGTTCATGACCATACAGCCAGGCGGAATGCAAATGTCCGCCTTAATTTAAAAATAATGGCACAGATAGATTTTTCCGACAGACATGTTATCTCCAACGTCTTCCGTATCGCAGTCCCCATGCTGGTCGCCCAGACGTTCAATCTTTTGTACAACATCGTAGACCGCATTTTTATAGGTAGAATCCCGGGAATCGGAACCACAGCCCTCGGCGCCGTCGGTCTTTGCTTCCCGCTGATCATGATCATCACCGCGTTTACAAACTTATTCGGAAGCGGCGGATCCCCTCTTTTTTCGATCGAGCTCGGCAAAAAGGAAACTGAAGAGGCGCACCTCCTTATGTGCACCTCGTTCACAATGATTCTCCTTACGGCCGTTGTGCTCTTTACGGCAGGGGAGATTTTCGCGCGTCCTGTCCTCCGTCTGATCGGCGCGGAGTCGCCGGATACCCTGCGTATCAGCGTTCTGTATTTCAGAATCTATCTTCTCGGGACCATTTTCCAGATGACAACCGTCGGCATGAATCCTTTCGTGAACGCGCAGGGCTTCCCGGGAATCGGCATGCGCTCCGTCGTCATCGGAGCCGTAACAAATACGATCCTCGATCCCGTCTTTATCTTCGGACTTAAAATGGGAGTTGAAGGAGCTGCCATCGCGACCGTCATCTCCCAGATACTTTCATCTGTCTCGGTGATCACATTTCTTTGCGGGAAAAAGGCGCCTCTTAAGCTGCGCGTCCTTTCACCGCGGGAGCTTTTTGCGTCCGGAAAACGGATCCTCGATATCGTAAGCCTCGGCATATCGTCCTTCGTCTTCCAGGCGACGAACAGTCTGGTTTCGGTGGCGTGCAATCATATGCTTCTGATAACGGGAGGCCAGATCTACATCTCGGTGATGACGATCATTTCCTCCGTCCGACAGCTCCTCGACACGCCGGTACTCGCGTTTGCGGACGGTGCCTCTCCTCTGATCAGCTACAATTACGGAGCCAAAAGCAAAGAACTTGTCGAGAAGACGATCCGTACGGTGTCCGTGACCGGGATGATCTACACCGCCCTTGTGTGGGGGCTGATCAGCCTTTTTCCCGCATTTTTCATCTCTATCTTCAGCAGCGACAAGGAACTGCTCGCCTACGCGGTTCCCGCCCTTCACGTTTACTTTTTCGCGTTTGTCTTCCAGTCTCTGCAGTACTGCGGACAGACGGTCTTCAAGGCCCTCGGAAAACGGCGGCAGGCGATCTTCTTCTCGCTCCTCAGGAAAGTGGTTATCGTGCTTCCGCTCACCCTCCTTCTGCCCCGCATCCCGGGTCTTGGAACCACGGGCGTCTTTATGGCGGAGCCTGTGTCAAACGTAATCGGCGGCACCGCTTGCTTCCTCACCATGAGGATGATCCTGAAAAAAGAGCTCGCGGAGATGAATGAGCACGCTTTTTGACTCGCTTTTCCCATGTATGGTATGATGGAATGCACAACATGCCGACGGAGGCGGTACACTTAATGAATATGAACGAAAGACTGATTGAAAGATTCCGCGCCTTAACGGCTGAAGCGGACGCTCTTCCGTATCCCGTGATCGACCGGGAGGAGACAGAAAAATCGCTGATTCTCAAATACGATGAAAACTGCCGGAAAGAGGCCGCGCGATACGCCAGGCAGGGATGTTATGTAAATGGAAACGTTCCCAAAAAAAGCGTCGTTCAGAAATATAAACAGACAAAAGAATATAAAAGACGTTATCACGAATCGCTTGAAAGAAGCTCCTATTACCAGGAAATCACTGACGGAACCATCACGGAAAATCCGGTGTTCCGCAGGGAGCTGGAAAAAAAGCTGAAGGAGCTTGAAGCGCAAAACAGGCGGACAGTCCGGAAGGAGATCGGAAAAAAGCTCCGTAAAATATCAAAAAACTATATCTATTCCCTGAATCTCGACAGCTTCTACACATCGCACATGGATGAGATCAGCCGGAAAGAAAAAACGATGGCGGATTCTTTTATCCGCTCTGACAGGATTAATCTCACAGTCCTCACAAGAGACGACAACCGTCTCCGTCTGAAGGTGGAAGAACTGAATGCCGGAAACTGGGACCTTTTTACGGAGCAGTACCGCGGAAGCGCTCTTACCAATTTCCTCTTCGACGCATTTTCATCCGCAGGGATCTGCGCCGCGTCCGCACTGGTCTGCGTATTGAGCGCGGAATATCCTTTCCTGGCGGAATTGATTGCTGGCGAGGATACCGGTGAATCCGCTTCCGTCATTTTAAACCAGATCGCCATGAGGCTGACGGAGGATTACGACGAAGACGAATTCATCCGGAAATATTACGACTTTGACCACTTCGTCGAAATGCTTGAGGAAAATGAGGTCTACGGCCCGGCGGTCCGGGAGGGAATGCTCCGGCGGGAACGCCAGGGCCTTATTGCTCTCGGCATAGCGGACGTCATTCCGAATCACTATCCGGATCTCTTTCCCCTTGCCCGGGCGATGCAGCGCCATTTTATCCTGCACATCGGCCCGACGAATTCCGGCAAAACCCACGACGCGATCGAGGCTCTGAAAAATGCGGAGAGCGGCGTCTATCTCGCCCCGCTCCGCCTTCTCGCCTACGAGCAGTACGACACGCTGAACCGCGCCGGAGCCGCCTGCACGCTGGTAACCGGCGAGGAGCGCCGCGTAGTGGACGGCGCATATCTCCGCTCGTCCACCATCGAAATGCTGGATTTCAAGCGGCGGTATGAAGTCGCAGTCATCGACGAAGCGCAGATGGCCTGCGACGACGAAAGAGGAGGCGCGTGGACCGCAGCCATACTGGGCGTACGGGCAAAGACGGTGCATGTTTGCGCGGCTCCGTCCGCGGAATCACTGATCACAAGACTTGTCGGGGAATGCGGCGACAGCCTCGAGATCGTGCGTCATGAAAGAAAAACGCCGCTTCGCTTTGAGCACAGCTACTTCAGCTTCCCCGATGACGTAAGGCCGGGCGACGCACTGATCGTGTTCTCCAGAAGAGACGTACATGCCGTGGCCGCAGATCTTCAGAAACTCGGAAAAACCTGCAGCATCATCTACGGTGCCCTCCCCTATGACGTGCGCTATGAAGAAGCGAGGCGTTTCCGCGAAGGCGAAACGGATATCGTCGTCGCGACCGACGCCATCGGCATGGGTCTCAATATGCCCGTCCGGAGAATCGTATTTCTCGAAACCGATAAATTTGACGGATACGAACGGCGCGAACTCTATCCCTCAGAGATTCAGCAGATCGGCGGCAGAGCCGGCAGGTACGGCATCTTCGACGAAGGACTTGTCAACACGCTGTATGACGTACCGCTGATCGAAGGCGCCCTTCAGGAAGTGCTTCCGCAGGATCAGGAAGCGGTCGTGGCGTTCCCGGAGGAGCTGCTCCGGATCGAAGCGCCTCTCTCCGAGATCCTTCTTAAATGGGCCGAGGTGGATGTAACAAGAGGATTCCGCAAGAATCTTGCCGAGCGCGAAATTCTCCTCGCAAGGCTCCTGGAGGAAATCTCCGATGACAAGTATCTGATCTACCGCTTTGTCACGATGGCCTTTGATGAGACCAATGAGGATCTCATGACGATCTGGCGGGATATGTTTATCTGTGAAAATGAAGGACGCACCCTTGCCTATGCGAAATATCTTCCGGACCGGTTCCCGGAGGAATCAGGGGCCGCGGATTTACCCGCCCTCGAAGCAGCCTTCCATGTATGCGATCTTCTGTATTCCTATCTTGACCGGTTCGATCATCCCGAGGGAATTCAGGAAATCCTCGATGTAAAGGAAAAGCTTTCCCTTACGATCATGAAAATCCTGGAAAAACAGGAGCTTACGGGAAGACGGTGCAAGGAATGCGGCCGTCCCCTCCCATGGAACGCGAGATACGGCATCTGCGACCGGTGCCATTTCGGATCCGCGAAACGAAGAAGAAAAAGGCACGCCAGATGATGGCGTGCCTTTTTGTGTTCGTACAAGTATGCATATGGGCGTTAAGTACATCAGGCTTTGCCGCGGGAAGCGGCCTGTCTCCGGTCATGGCGCTTTGTGTCCTGTGTAAAAATAGTACGCGGCGACCGCTGCCGCGGAAACAGCTGTAAGAATGACGAGAAGCACGATATCCTTTTTGCGGATTTCCATCTTTTCGCGTCCCGTATTCGTAAGCCCCATATGATCCGTTACCGGAAGAATCGCGTTGAATATGAAAATCAGCACCAGACACTGCAGCGGAAACAGCGCAAGATTCTTGATCATTCTCGGCAGAGTAAAGAGCCTGTACGCCTTTCCGAGAATCAGCTTATAATAGTAAAACATGATGACGGGCGTGATCATCAGGTTGACAATTGCGGTAACCGCAAACCGCCCCAGAATCACCCGCAGGGAATTCAGTCTCGTCCGGTAATAGAACAGCGCAAAAATCAGTCCGCCGGCAATCTCCTCAAAGATAAACGGAAAGAAGTAGACCCCGTGCGGGAATACCAGCGCTCCGACCGTATCGCTGACCGCAGAGGCGATAATCGCAACCACAGGTCCGTAAATCATGGAGCCAACCGCGTTAATCATAAATCCGAAGGTGATCGTGAGATCCGGACCGATCGGTATCGTCAGGGATTTGACCGCGATTCTCATCGCCGTCAAAACCGCAGCGAGGACCAGCACCTGCGTGGATTTCAATTCTCCGCATGCCAGCTTCCAGTATCCGGCTGAAAAAGGTGTCCGAAATAGTTCTCTGCTTCTGCCTTTTTTATCCATCTGGTTCTCCTTATCTGTTTCCGGCCGTCATGCTCCGAATCCGGCAATTTCCCTGTACACGGTTTTCCCGTCTTTTTGTTCCGATTTCATAAGCGAGATCCGCTTTACCATCATCTCCCCCTTCGGTGAAGACGCTGCCTTCCAGTTTCCTGCGGCTTTCCGGATCAGCGTGACGTGCGGTTCAAATTTCTTTGCATCAAAGGGAATGCCCGCACTCCCGAGCGCATCCCGAACGGATCTGGCGCATCCTGTAAGCCCCTGATTTCCTTTCACGCCGGCATACAGTACGTCGCCAAAGCTCCCGAAATCTGAAAACGCGAGTCGGAATGGTTTGAACGCAAGACCTGCCAGAGCCTGCTTCACAGCCTCCGTCTCTTTGGTCTCACCGATAAACGCCAGTGTCAGATGCAGATTCTGCACAGGCACATAGCTGCCCTTAACCCCCAGCTTTTTCATCTCATGCAGTGTTCCGGTTACCGTTTTTTTCATTTCCTCAGACAATTGCACCGCAACGAATAATCTGCTCAAATCCTTCTCCCTCTCGTATCAAAGCCCCGGGCAGACTGCGGAAAAAGCGCAGCCATTTCCCCGGGATTCACCACTATCAGAATTAGATTCATCTGCATATGATTTCTGTGTTAAAATAATGTGCACAGACTTATCTGTATTTTACCATCTGTTAACGGATAAACAAGGGCTAAACAATGAGTATTTTTCAGAAGCACAATAAAGAAGACCGATTCACTCACTTGACGCAGACTCCGGTTCCGAAGCTGATCTTCGAACTTTCGGTACCCACGATCCTCAGCATGCTCGTCACGGGCATCTACAATACGGCGGACACCTTCTTTGTCGGCCGCATTTCCACACAGTCAACTGCTGCCGTAGGTCTCGTATTTTCCGTCATGGCCGTAATCCAGGCCTTCGGCTTCCTGTGCGGACACGGCTCAGGCAACTATCTCTCAAGAATGCTCGGGGCAGGCGATCACAAAGAAGCCGATGAGATGGCGTCCACCGGATTTGCGTATTCGATTGTCATCGGCATTCTGCTCGCCCTCATCGGCTATATCTTTATCGATCCGATCACGCGGTTCCTCGGCCGTGGCGCCACAGAGGAAACCCTCGTGCTGACGCGCCGGTACATGCGGATCATCCTGATCGGTGCTCCCTTCATGACAGGTCAGTTCGTCATCAACAACCAGCTTCGTTTTCAGGGCAGCGCCGTCTATGCTATGGCCGGCGTTCTCACCGGGGCAATCCTCAATATTTTCCTCGACCCGCTGTTCATCTTCGTGTTTGGCATGGGAGTTGCGGGCGCCGCGCTCGCAACCGTGTGCGGCCAGGTCATCAGCTTTATTGTCCTTTTCGCCGGCAGCAGAAGAGGCGAAAACATCCGGATCCGCATTAGAAACATAAAACCGAACACGCACTATCTCTTGGAAATGCTGAACGGCGGCCTGCCGTCTCTTTTCAGACAGGGACTCGCCTCTGTCGCAACAATCCTTCTTAATACGTCAGCCGGAACTTACGGCGGAGACGCAGCGATCGCCGGCATGTCGGTTGTAACCAGAGTGCTCATGCTTCTTTCGAGCGCGGTCATCGGCTTCGGTCAGGGATATCAGCCGGTCTGCTCCTTTAACTACGGCGCCGGTTTCAGGAACCGCGTCCGTGAAGGATATTTCTTTTGCGTAAAGTACGCGACCATCTTCCTTGCAGCCTGCGATGTATTCTGCCTGATCTTCGCTCCGCGGATCATCAGCTGGTTCAGGAATGATCCCGACGTCATCGCCATCGGAAGCCGCGCTCTCCGCTATCAGGCGTCGGTGCTTCCGCTCATGGGCACCATCGTTCTTACGAATATGATGCTTCAGTCCTGCGGAAAGGGATTCAAGGCGACCATCAGCTCATCCGCGAGAAACGGCCTTTTCTTTATTCCGCTGATTCTGATCCTGCCGAAGCTTTTCGGCCTTACGGGCGTTGAAATTACGCAGGCAATCGCGGACATCTGCTCGTTTATCCTGTCAGTGCCGTTTGCGCGGTCCGAGCTGAAGATGATGAGAACTAACCCGGAGTAACGAAAGAATCCGTAACGGCGATCACGCCGGCACGGATTTTTTTATGCGTAAACTATTTCACAGCCTTCATCTTCACATTTCTTCAGGATCGCCGCGGAAGCGCCGTCTTCCGTCGTACCTGCGTCCGTGATGATCCGGTCGATCTGTCTTGTGCTGCACACGACGAAGGGCGCGTAACGGTTGATCTTAGTATGATCCACCAGCACGTTGATTTCATTTGAGCGGAGAATGATCTGCTTTTTCGCCTCGCATTCCTCCATCGTCATATCCGTCAAACCGTGCTTATATGAAAAAGCGTGTGACGACATAAAGCACCGGTTGATATTCAACTGATCCAAAGTACCGGACAGCATCGGTCCGACCGTCGAAAGAGCACTCTTTCGAATCATCCCGCCGCACAGAATAATATCAACCGTCTGTGACGAGGCAAGCTGAAGCACGACGCTCATGCTCGTCGTCACCACGGTCAGCCTTCTGTTCAGAAGATAACTGCAAAGATGCAGCGTCGTCGTGCTGGGATCAATCGCGATCACATCCCCGTCGCGGATAAACCTCGCAGCAGCCTTCGCTATCGCCTGTTTCTCAGCCAGCTGCCTGTTAAAGCGCTCCTCAATCGCCGAGTCGCCGTAGGGCGGAAGCTGCGACGGCAGAGGCATGGCGTCCGGCAATGTCTCTGCCGCTTCGTCTATGGTTCTCGCCGCCTGAATCCCGCCGTAAACACGCTTTGCTTCCCCGTTCTTTTCAAGCTGCATGATATCGCGGTAGATCGTCATGCTTGAAACATTGAAATCCCGCGCAAGCTGCTCGATCCGAAGGCATTCATTCCTGTCGAGCCGGTTCAGCTGTTCCACGATTTTCTTCTGACGTGCGTAAGGAAGTTCTTTCATCTCTCCTCCCGGGTTCCTGAATGATTATCTCTGTCCGTATTGATTAGCGACAAAATCAACCATAATAGCCACCTTTTCATCATCAAGCGGCTGGGGATCGCCGATGCAGAGCGCCTTATAATAAATCTTCGCCGTCATCTCAAGAACCGTGCAGATACGGAACGCCGCGTCGATGTCCGCGCCGGCCGCCACGGCTCCATGATTGGCCATCAGGCAGGCCGTTCCGTCGCCGAGGGCTTCAATCACGTTCTCAGCGAGCTCATCCGTGCCCGGAAGCCCATATTTCGCGCAGCGGACCGTTCCCCGGAGAATCTGCGCCGCCTCGTCGATGACCGGCGGAATATCGCGGTGAAGAAGCGCAAATATCTGGGAATCAACGGGATGCGTATGTATGACTGCGTTGACGTCAGGCCGCGCGTTCATGATCCCGATATGCATACCCGATTCGATCGTCGGTTTTCTCGTTCCCTCGACGACCTCAAATCGGCTGTTCATAACCACGATATCATCGGGGACGATTTTATCATAAGGCATTCCCGAGGGAGTAAGATAGATCAATCCGGTTTCCGGATCTCGCATACTGATATTTCCCCAGGTCTCAACCGTCAGACCCGAATGCAGCATCCTGATACCATTTTCAACAACAGCTTCTTTGTAATTCATCATATTTCCTCCCTCACATTCCGACTTTGTTTCAATAAATTGCCGGTCAGTATCTCAGTAAAGCGGACATTTCCGGTCCGTTTCGCTCCTCACCCGTGAGCCGCCGCCCGGGATTGTTATTCCAGAGTCTCCGGCGTATAGGTCTTAACATTCAGCGACCGGTAAACAATCTCCCGGAGATCCGTAAGCGTATACTCCGGATGGAAATGCGCGATCTGAACCACTGCATTTCCGACCGACGAACACTCCATGTCGCAGGCCTCGACGGGAAGTCCGAGGCTGTCCGCGCATCTCTGGTTGATGATCGCGTTCCTCGAGCCGCCTCCGACGACGTAGACCCTGTCATATTCCTTGCCGGTGCACTCCCTGACAAACTTCAGCGTCTCCGCGTAGCTTTCGCCCAGCGACGCATAGGTCGATGCCAGAATCTCCGGCCAGCAGTACTCCGCTCCGCCCTCAGGATGCAGCACCTTCCAGATCGCGTCCGCCATTTTCACCGGATTAAAAAACCTGCTGTCATTGACGTCGTATACATACGGCTCATTTTTCCAGCCGCGGGCCAGATTCGTAAAATCATTCCAGCTGATCGACTCCTTCTTCTCCTCCTGGTATTCCGCCCGGAGTCTCTGGAGAATAAACATTCCCGCAGAATTCCGAAGGAGCGTCGTCCGGCCGAAGGCTCCGGCTTCATTTGTAAGCTTCGAGCGCATCGTCTTCTCCGTGATAACCGGAGCGTCGGTATCGGCGCCGATGAGAGCCCATGTTCCGGAACTGACAAAGAGATAATCCGGAACCGGCGACGGAATACCCATAACAGCGCTGGCGGTATCGTGGGACGGTACGCAGATGACCGGTATATCGTATCCGATCCCAGCTTCCGCGAGGATCTCCGGCAATATGTTTCCGACGGCCTTCCCGTGAACTCCGATCTGCGAGAAAAGATCCTTACTTACGCCGGCGTAGGCGCACATTTCTTCACTGATTTTCAATGTCCGGACATCCATCATCTGGGTCGTTGAAAGCTCACTGGGCTCGTTCATCAGGACTCCGGTAAACATATAAACGAAAACGTCCGGCACCATCAGAAGCTTCTTCGCGGCACTGACCGCCTCCGGCACGTGCTTCCGCATGCCTTTCAGCATAAAGACAGAGTTGATGCGGTCGGAAAGAATTCCCGTCCGGTAGAACATCTCTTCCTTCTCCGCTTCCGAAAGCGCGCTGATCTCCTCTTCTCCGATGGAATTCCGGTAGCACAGGGCTTTTGCCGTAAAGCGTCCGTTCTCGTCCAGAAGCCGGAAATCGACGCCCCAGGTGCAGATCCCGACAGAATCTATTCTTTCGCACTGCTTCGCGGCAAGAGCAAGTCCCTTCTTCATGGACTCAAAGACCGAGTCCATATCCCAGTAGAGATACCCGTTCTCCTCAAAGCTTCCGTTCGGTTCGACGAGCACCTCCCGGCTTTCAACCGCCCCGTTTCCGTACCTGCAGAGGATCGTCCGGACAGCGCTGTTGCCGACATCATACGCGAGCAGATTCAGTACATCCTTCATAGATATTTCTCCTCGTATAATACTATTTTAGCGATGCCTTATGAGTCTTTTCTTGTTCTGGCAAATACCGATACCAGAAGGATCACTCCGTAAAGCGCGATCACGATATATGAATTGACTCGGAGAATGTTGAGTCCTGTCGCCATGCACTGGAAAAGGAGAACCGCCCACAGGATTCCGGCCACCTTTCCGCGTCCGCCGTTCGGATCAACGCCGCCAAGGACGGCAATCAGGATAGCGCGCATCAGATAGTTCGCGGCGGCTCCGGCCGAGGCGGACGTAAGTCTCGAGCTCATGATTACCGCAGCGATTCCGACGTAAAGTCCGGACAGCATATGCGTGCGTATAAGGAGCGACCGGTCGCTCACGCCGGAGTAAACCGTCGCAGTCGCATTGGATCCGTACATCCTCAGCTTGGTTCCAAATGGCGTCTTCTGCAGGATGATGATCAGCGCTGCAGCTGCCACTATAAAAATCAGAAACTGGTTCGGAATGCCGTGGAAATCCCCATTTCCGATCGAGACAAAAGACGCCGGATAGCCGGACAGGGTTCCTCCTCTCGTGATGCCGAGCGAAATTCCGGTCAGAGCCATCTGCATTCCAAGGGTCACAAGCATGGCCGGTATGCGGAATACCGCGACGATAACGCCGTTAAGAAAACCGACCGCCGTGCAGACCACAAGACAGATCAGAATCGCGATAATGACAACCGGTACATTTTCATCTCCCTTTTCGATTTTTCCCGTTATGAACATCGACATGAGAATCGATCCGAGGTTCGCGGACGCTATGACAGACAGGTCAATACCGCCGACCAGCATAGGGATCATCATGGCAAGGGAAAACAGGCCGATTTCCGGGATCTGCCTCGCGATGGATCCGAAGGAATCCAGCGAGAAAAACGAGCGTTTCATGATGGAGAAAAAGATAATACACGCCGCGGTCAGGATGATCAGCATCAGGTGCTCCCGCCCGGGGATTCTGAAAGATTTCTTATCAGTCACTTATGCCTCACCCCCTAACCGTTCCCGCTTCTTTGCGGCGATCATTCTCCAGCCCGTCACGCAGAAGCTGATCAGAATTACGGCGCCGATCACAAGATCCTTCCAGTAGCTGGAAACTCCCACGAGAGTCATTCCGTTGCTGAGTACGGCGATCAGAATAATTCCGAGAAGCGTTCCGGTTACGGTTCCTTTTCCTCCCGAAAGCGATACGCCGCCCAGAACAACCATCGCGAGGACGTCCATCTCGTCGCCGTAAAGCGCTTCGATCGAGGCCTGCTGAGAGAGATAACATTTGATCAGGGCTCCGATACCGGCCATGGCTCCGGCAAACATATAGACGAAAAGCTGCACCTTGAAAATGCTGATGCCGGCACGCTTCGCGGCTTCCATATTTCCTCCGATCGCGAAGATCTTCCTGCCTGTCTTCGTTCTGCGAAGAATCCATGCGGCAAGAAGCAGCGCGCCTGCCAGAGTGCCCACAGATACGAGAAGCAGCGAAAGCTTCGTTTTCTGGGAAAACCACGCCGGAAAACCGTGAAGACGGATTCCCCTTGTCACGCGCATGGTAATTCCGTAGATGATATTCATCGTTCCGATCGTGATGATCATCGTCGGAGCATGCAGACGGTTGACGAGGATCGCGTTCACGATGCCGAACATAGCTCCGACCGCCGCTGAAATCAGATAGGCGAGGAGGAAGTTTCCTCCCACGTTCAGCATAAACAGCGCCGTCACATACTGCGCCACGGCTCCGACTGCCATAAAGGAAATGTCAATTCCGCCGGAAATAATGACGATAAGGCATCCGACCGATATCAGGCCGTAAGCGGAATAACTGGTCAGAAGGTCAACGATATTCTGAGGTTTGATGGATTTTCCTTTTGTTGCTGCCGCGAGCACCGCCACGAGAATGACCACGACGCACAGCAGCATGAATTCATAAGATTTTGTAAATGCCGCCGGCTTTTGTTTATTCGTCACTTAGCACCTCCTGACTGAAATCGCTTTCGCTCATCGACTTCGTATCAAGCTCGCGGATGATTTTCCCGCGGTGCATCACCAGCGCTCTCGGGCAGTTGTAATAGATTTCCGCCGCCTCGTCCGAGATAATAATGATGCTCATGCCTTCCTTTGCAAGTTCACGGATCAGCTCGTATATCGCGCTCTTTGCGCCGATATCGATGCCGTTCGTCGGCTGGTCGAGAATCAGGACATCCGGCTTCGTGGACAGCCATTTTGAAATGACAATCTTCTGCTGATTTCCTCCCGACATGGCTGACGCATTGATATCGGGTTTTGCGCTCTTTATGCTGAGCTTCCCGATCCAGTTGTCCGTGATCCTGCGGCTTTCTTTCCGGTTCAATATCCCGATACCGCTTTTCAGCTTATCTATGATGGAAATGATCGTATTGCTCTCGATACTCTGATCCAGCACCAGTCCCTGGAGAAGCCGGTCCTCCGGCACATACGCGATGCCTGCGGAAATGGCTTCCCGGTTGTTTTTGAAGCTGACCTCCTTCCCGTGAAGGAAGATCGATCCGCCATCCGGAGGATTCATTCCGAATATCGAACTTACAAGCTCCGTTCTGCCGGAACCGAGGAGTCCTATGATTCCGAGGATTTCTCCCTTTTTCAGTTCAAAGGACACATCCTGATACTGTCTCCCGCAGGAAAGATGGGAAACGGACAGCACCGTTTCGTCCGAAGAACACGGAAAATCCTGTTTATACGTGATCTGCTGTCCGCTGATCAGCTCCGCCAGCGTCTTCTCATCGGTTTCCGATTTGTCAAATGTGGAAATCATCCGGCCATCGCGCATGACCGTAATCCTCTCGGCTATCTCCACGATCTCGTCGAGCTTATGGCTTACAAAGAGAATCGTCATTCCCTTTTCCTGAAGAGACCGGATGATAGTGAACAGGACGTTGACTTCCTTTCGGGTCAGTGAGGACGTCGGCTCATCCATAATCAGTATTCTTGCATTTGTCGCCAAAGCCCGGGCGATCGCGACCAGCTGCCGGTCCGCGATGGACATCTCCTCCACGGGTCTTGCCAGATCGATCCGGATCTGCATCATGTCCGTGATCTTTTCAGCCTCCCGGAACATGTCGTTCCAGCTTACGCCGCGCGTCCCGGGATCAAGGTGGCGGTCGAACATGATGTTCTCCGCTGCTGTCAGATTCGGGAAAAGACTCAGGTCCTGGTAGATCACCCTGACGCCCGCACTCATGGAGCGGATCGCCGAAGCTCCGCTGACCCGGTTTCCGTCAATATAGATCTCACTCCCCTCGTCGACGTCGATAACGCCGGAAATCGTCTTGATCATCGTCGATTTTCCGCAGCCGTTCTGGCCGATCAGGCAGTGTATTTCTCCTCTTTCGAGCTCAAAGTCTACATCCTTCAGCGCATGAACACCGCCGTAATGTTTATTTACATGTTTTAACTCTATTATCCGGTCTGCCATTCTTAATTCCTCTAGCGCGAACGGAGTGGAAGCGGCAGACCGCAACCACTCCGTTCCAGAGATTATTGATCAGTTACTGTTGAAATCCGTATTTTCGCAAATCCGGTGCGCTGCGGAGCATCAGAATCCGAAGCTCTCCCAGTTCTCTGCTGTGATCGTAATCGGATTGTCAATCCAGAGGGTCGCTCCCTGAAGATCGATGTCGCCCATGTTCGGGATCGTGTAGTTCTCGTCAATTGTTCCGCCGTCAAGAACGGTCTTCGCGATGTAGCAGCAAGCATAGCCGGAATCCGCCGGATCCCACAGATAGCCGTTTGTGATCGCTCCGCTCTCAAGATAGGTAGCGCCTTCGCTCGGAATAATATTTCCGACGACCGTGATCTCACCGATCTTGTTTTCTTCAGTAACTGCTTCCGCCGCGCCGATCGGGCCCTGGCTTCCGAAGCAGATAAATGTCTTCAGATCTTCATAGGTCTTAAGGAGGTCAAGTGTAGTTTCACGGGCAAGCGCAGAATCCTCGCCGCAGGCGATGCGGTCCGTGCAGAGTGTCATATCCGGATATTTCTCAGCGAGATATTCTTCTACATGATCTGCCCATGCGTTGTGAAGCGGAACCGTAAGGGAGCCTACATAGATCGCATACTGGCCTTTTCCATCGCAGTGCGCAGCCGCATCTTCCGCGACCAGCTCAGCAAATGCGTCATTGATGATCATCTCGACGTCGTAGTCAGCGCCAACCTGATCCGGTGATTCAGTAACGACGACTGCGATACCCTTCTCCTGCGCTTTCTGAAGGACGCTCTCAAGAACTGTCGCATCGTTTGGTACGACACAGATCGCGTCAACGCCGGAATTGATAAGGTCCTCGATAATATTGACCTGTTCGGCGGCATCTGCCGTAGACGGTCCGGTGACATAGGCGTTGATGCCGTATTCATCGGCAAACTCCTTGACGCCATTTTCAAATACTGAGAAATAATCGATACCAACGACCTTTACGACGACAGCGATTTCATAGTCACTTCCGCCTTCATCGGCTGATACTGCCGCACTGAATGTGAGCATACTGAGAACCATAGCAAGTGCAATCAAGAATGCCAGTTTTCTTTTCATAGAACTACACGACTCCTTTCTTTTGCCGCACGGCATCCTCTGACACCGCGCAATTCCCTATCTGCATCCAAATCAATCTTATAACATTTTTTCTCACCAGTCAACGCAATTATATGCACATTTACCATTGTAATCTTATATTTGTCTGAGTATTTGTGCATTTTGTGAAATTCTTTTCCACTGTTTTTGTTGATATGTGTGAAAAACCCGCAGTGAGTTTTCACACTGCGGGTTCAATACAGACGCTATTCTGTTTTTGTTCCTGGGAATTATTCCCCGATATGAAGATACGGTTTCTTCAGTTCCGCGAGATTCTCAACCTTCTTCTGCGTCATGGCTCCGTCGGCGATCTCGTTTCTGTGCTCAAGCTTTCCGGCATACTTCATGCGGCTTCTTGCCTGCTGTTCCGGAGAGAAGCTGTAGTGGATTTTTCCATCAACGAGACCGACTGTTCCGTCGATACCGCAGATCGCGCACTCAACGCGGTCAGATCCCTCATGTACCCTGAACATGCTCTGATGGCATACCGGGCATGCGCCTTCCGTCTCGCCTCTCCACATCGTCCGGCCTTCCTCGTCCTTTGCGGAAAGCGCCGCGATGATATGGTCCGCCATTTTGTCCATGCGCTCCATCTGTTCCGGTACTCCGAGAACATGCTGGATGTTCATCGCTCCGTAGTAAACGTGAGTATCGATGACGTCGACGCCGGTAGACATCATGCATTCATACATAACCGGGATCGTCATGATGGTCCAGTTTTCGGTTCTTGCGCCGCCGACAGCTACAAGGCATCCTACGCGGGGTTTGAAGGCTCTTTCGTCCGGAAGGAGTGCATTCTCGCCGTCGCGGGCAAGACGTTCCTTCTTTGCTTCCGTAAGGAAAGCAAGGTCATGGGACGGTCCGATTCTGTCGCAGAAGGTTTTGAAGGTTCCGCTCGGAGATGTTTCGTAGACCGGGGATCCGATAATCAGCGCGTCTGCTGAGTAGAACGCGTCTTCCACGATGTGGAAATCGTCGTCCTTATGCATCACGCACTCACCGTTTGATCTTCCGGACATAACTCCTGCTACACAGGCACAGCATCCAGTGCAGGGACCGATGTTGAGATCGTCCGGGCGTACAAACTGGATCTCGTGTCCTGCTTCTTCACATTTCTTGAGAACTTCTTTCAACATGACATCCGTATTGGACATCTTTCTTCCGAAGGAAATCGCTACTACTTTAGCCATTTTCTTTCTCCTTTATTATCAGCCCTGATTTTTCTTAGCATCTCTTTCAGCAAGAGCAGCGTAGATTGCATCCATCTTTTCTTTTCCGTTAATGTCATACCAGAAAAGCGGAATAGCGGAAAGCACAACTGCAATCGCCGGAGCGAGGTTTACGATGATGTTGATACCCTGCTTTACGGATTCTGTCTGCTCTGCGTTCGGAACATATCCGATTGCGCCGAGAGCGAGAACCGTGACAGCACCGCCGACAGCCGTAGCCAGCTTAACGCCGAAGCTCATGTAGGAATATGTGATACCTTCTTCACGGATGCCGTACTTGAGATCGCCGTACTCGATGCAGTCTGAAAGCATTCCGGTACAGACGTTCGCGCAGGAGTTGCCGAAGCCGATAATCGCGCAGATCACAAGCAGGAAGGTTGTTCCGGCATTCGGGAAAGCAAACATGATGAGGAAGCCGGCGACCATGATTACGTTAAGGAAAAGCACCCAGTTTCTCTTGCCCATCTTTGCTGTTCCCCAGGGCATCACGGTGCAGCCGATCAGCTCTGTGATCGTCATCGTCGTAAACATCGGAGCGATCATCATCGGATTGCCTACAACATAGATGACGTAATAGGTCAGCATGGACATACGTGCCATGATGGCGATGGCGCCGAGGAACACGCACCATACGGTGATCATAAGGTTTTTGTTCTTGCAAAGAAGTACCAGGTTCTGAAGAACCGTACGCTTCTCGCCGCCGAGGTTCGGCTTCTCAACCTTTACAGTCTCCTTGCATCTCCAGGCGCACAGCCAGAAGCAGGGAAGAAGTGCGATCGAGCAGACAACTGCTGTCCAGAAATAGCCCTGGGCATTCGGAGCATCGCTTTTTCCGAAGAAAAGGATCATCGGCATCGCGACTGCGGAAAGGATAATCTTGATAACAGAAGCGCCGATCGCTCTTGCGGAGGTGTAATTCATACGAACCTGTGAATCTCTCGCGATCAGGTTAACAAGCGCTCCGTAAGTGATACATACGGCCGTATAAGCCATACCCGCGCCGATGTAGCAGATGAGGCAGAGAGCCACCTTCGCAATACCGGTTACCGGGAACACCGTGAATGTCAGAACATTGAAAATTGCGAGGAAAATGGGGGCAAACATAAGCCACGGACGGAACTTGCCCCATCTCGTATTGGTCTTGTCAGCGATAACGCCCATCATCGGATCGTTGATCGCGTCCCAGATACGGGCGATCAGCATGATGGCAGAAATTGCCGTCGCCGTAAGTCCCACAACGTCTGTATAGAAGATTGTGAGATAGGTGTTGATCATGTACCAGGACAGCTGGGATCCTACTTCGCCGAAGGCGTAGCAGAAGGCAGTCAGCTTGTTGGTCTTTTCTGTCTGAACTGCAGTTGTGTTAGCCATAAGCTCCTCCATGAAATGAAATAGATTTGTCCGAAGTGTTTCTTCGATAAACAAATATTATCATATGGAGAGACTTTCTTCTGTCATATGGTTGACCAACTTACGGCATTCGTTGCATTCGGCAATGTTTTGCCGGGTGCTTGTGCAAATATCTTATACATTTTGTTGCATTAAGAGTTCTAAACCTGGCGTTTTTCTATTTGGACGCCGGATAAATATGAATGAGACTGAATTCCAGTTCCCGCAGATGCAGACGGATTTTGAGCCTGCCTCCCGTTACCTTTTCTCTTTCCATGGTCATGCGCGGCACGCAGATTTCCTGCAAATATTTGATATCGGCGCGCTCAAGGGCTCTCTCATAGCGAAGCTGTTTCCACTCGTCCTGAATGCTTCCCGCAAGAGGACTTACACTGCGCGCCTTGATAATATACTCCCGTCCTTCATCCAGTCCGGAAAGCATCACGGTTCGTGAAAGCGGACCGTCGATCGAAAGGAACCGCCGGAAGCTGTCCGGGCCGATTCCGTCTTCCTTAGTCATATAGTATCCCGCCTGAAATGCCGCGCGGTTAAAGGAAAGAATCATGTAATTATCCGAATCTCTCCTTGTTACGATAAGATTGTCGTCCGAATAAAGGAGTGTGCTTCCAAGCCTTGAAAGAAACAGCATCGCATAATACGCCGGCTTCCTGATTCCGTCTCTTGTAAGCATGCCTCCCCCGCCGTTCAGAATCGTCCTTGAATCAAAATGGCTTGAAATCCAGTCGGTTCCGACCCAGCATCCGGCTGCTTCAACATCCTGCAGCATGGAATACGCCCGGCTGCAGTAATAAACGCCCCGGAAGCAGCTGTCATTTAAGGCGTTCCTGTTCGAAAGCGTCAAATTCCAGTCAGTGACGCAGACAGGAAGACGATCTGCATGAGCCGCCTTCAGAACAGATTTAACCTCAGACAGCTGATTCTCCTCAAAGAGCGGATCCGGATCCCGGAAGAAAGTAGATTTGTCATCTACCGGATGATAGGGAAATAATATCACGGACAAAAAGTCCGGCATGCATCCTCTCTTCCCGGCTTCCCGAATAAATCTCTCAAGTTCCCGGCTGCTGCTGTTTGGAAGTCCCACAGGACCCCCGACCTTCGCGCCTGGAATCAGCCGCCGGATTACATGCCATGCGTGCTCAAATACGTCCGCAAAGTCATAATCATCACTGTCGTAATAGCGGCTTGTTCCCCGAAATGACGCGTCCTCGCAGAAGTCAAACACCCAGTGCGAGAGCTCCTCCTGTCCATAGCGTCCCGCAAGATGCGCGATAAAGTCCTCAAGCAGCGCTTCCCACGCCCTCCTCGACCGGAACTCGACGCCGACATTTTCAAAAAATACCGCTTCCTCGGACGACCGAAGCGCAACGTCAGGCCTGTTGCCGAAATCCAGCCAGGCGTGCAGCCCGTGCTCCACGACAGCGTCGAGCACGGTATCAATGGCGTTATAATTGTAGACTCCGATCGTCTTACCGTCCGTCACTCTCAGATCTTTCGTAAACAGTGACCAGATTCTGACCGTGGATATATGCAGTTCCTTCGTCAGATAAATCATATGAAACTGAACGTTCGCCCTCGCAAGCGACGATACGGAGCCGATATTGATAACCTTCGAAAATGGCCTGCCGACCGCTGCCGCGCCGGCCGTATCGATCAGTATATCGTCCCGCCTGCGGGATTTCTCCGCAGAATCCGGCGCACTTTGAAAGGCAGCAAACTCAGTTCCCAGCATTTCCTTCAGGTTTTTCGTCGGAATTTTACTGCTGCGCTCCGCATTTCTGAATTCAAGCGGGGTCTTTCCGTAATGCTCGTGAAATACCTTCGAAAACAGGGACGCATTCGAAAACCCGCACTCCCCGGCAATACGCGTAACGCTTCTTTCTGTGGAAGCGAGCAGCTCAGCGGCATGGCTGAGTCTTACCTCCGTAACGTATTCGTTGTAATACATCCCGGTCTTACGATGGAAAAACCGCGAAAGGGCAGACACCGATACAAACATAGACTCGGCGATTTCCTTAAGTCCCGCATTTTCATGATAATGTCCGCTTACATAGGCAAATATTTTCTGAAGCTTTTCGTCGTCGGAGACCTTACCCGCACGCACAGGATTTTCTCCTTTTACCGCCGCCTGGCGGGTTCCGAAGGAGCTGACCAGAAGATCGAGCAGCTCATAGATACGGCTGCGCACCAGCAGCGGCCGCCCCTGCTCGGGAGATACCTCATAGTAGACCAGCTCTCTTAGTATTCCGCGGACGGCATCATAAGATCTTTCCGGATTTTCCGCCGAATTAAGGAAAAAAAAGTCACCGAAACCAAGCGGCATTCCGGCGGCAATCGAGTGATCGAGCGCAAGGACAAAGAGCGCCCCCTCTTCTGTTGTTTCAACGCTGTGAGGCTCCATGGCGTTGACGAGCACAATATCTTCCTGCCTCATTCCGTATTGCCTGCCTCTTACAGTAAGACTAAAGCTTCCCGAAACGGCATAAAAAATCTGGCAGAAAGGAAGCACCGCTTCTTCCCGCCGGAATTCCTGAAAAATCTTAATCTGAAAGCCATCCTGAAAGCTCATTGTCTTTTATCCTCCCGCTTCTCAAGCAGGCACTTCATCGTATACCGGACCTTTGCCCTGCTCCTGCCGGGTGATGCATAGTAGTCCTTAAGAAGTCTTTCCATAATCGGAACAGCTTCCTTTTCCCCGCATCCGGGAAGCATAACCAAATACTGGGTGCTGCTGTAACGGGTGATCACATCTCCGCTTCGGAGCGACTCACTTAAAACATTTCTGAGAATATCCATATCCCGGACAGTTTTCGGATAAATCCCTTCGTCATTTGCCGACTGGCTGAAAGACAGAAGCGCGATAACAATGGATTTTTCCTCGCGTTCAAGGCGCCGCTTCTGAAGCTCATAGATTTTTTTAAATGTGCCGTACACGCAGAAAAAAGCCCGCCCGCTGTCAGATCCTTCAGCGAGATCGCGCTCGATCTTTTCCAGATCGCGTTCTTCCCTGTGGTGCTGCTGCATTACCAGATCATAAAGACGCCTGAGCTCTCCGCCCGGCTGCTCACCGATTTCATTATACAGGATCCTGAGAACCTTCCTGTAATGGTCTTCCGCTTCCGGAAAACGATTCTCACCGATGAGTCCCCGGATCAGTCCGCAGTGAAGCTGCTCGTCGTGCGGATCAATAAGAACCGCTTTCTGACAGACCTCCACAACCTCTCCGTATTTTTCCCCGGCTTCCAGAATCGCTGAAAGAGTGTGCGCCGCCCGCAGCCAGGTATTATGATAAAAAGCCTGCAGAGGGATCACCCAGTGTTCCGGCGAATAATCCGCAAGCAGACGCCCCCTGTAAACCTCTATCATCTTCTTAAGAGCCTGTACCCGTCCGGCATCATCCGCAGCGCTTTCCGCAGCATTATGAGCTTCTGTAAATTCATCCGTATCAAGCGCGAGCGGTATATCCGGATTTAAAATGTATCCGCCAGGACTTGTGAGGACACATTCCGTATCGGGCCACACCTGTGAAAACTTTTTTCTCAGCCTGTAAACCAGATTCTTTAAGGCGCCCTGCGGATTGTTACTGTCCGCATCAGGCCAGAGCGCGTCAATCAGATCATGCGACGAACAGCCGGTTTCCCTGTGCCCGATCAGAAGAGCCGCCAGCTTTGTCACCATACCGGAATTTATATCATTGTCGGTCAACGTGCGCTCTCCGTCCGATATTTCGAACTTCCCGAACAGGCGCACGCGGAATTCCCTGCCCTGTGATGCCATAAAATTCCCCTTAAACGAGCATAGCGCCCGCCGCAGGCTTTTATGCCCGCAGCGGACGTTGCTTTTCGTACTTAATGTGAATTTTAACACATCACCGGCTGTTTTTACATCTTCTTTTTCCGAAGAGATACACCAAGTATCACAGCCGCCGATACAAACATCAGTACCGTAAAGAACCGGATTTCCGAATAATCGCCGGTCTTAACGAGTGATGTTCTTGAGCCGCCGGATCCGGAATTACCGTTTCCGCCGCCTCCTCCGCCTCCCGACGGAGTCACATCCGGTTCATCCGGATTTCCGGGCGTAACAGACGGTGTCGGTGTCGGCGAGATTCCCGGTGTGACAGGCGGTGTCGGCGTCGGCGTCACCTTACCTTCTTCCGTCGGAAGAAGCGTGTTCGTGATCGTGTAGATCGTCAGGTTTCCGCTCTTATCTACCTTGATGTCCTTCTTGTAGTAATTCGGCAGATTTACTTCATCGACCGACCACTTCACATCGGGATCAAGATTGTCCCACTCATGATGCCAGTTGTTTTCGGGACTTAACGTTACCTGCTCGACCTTTTTCCCGTCATCCATAAGTGCCGCGTCGATGCTGTCAGGACGGGTGTCGTACTTGTTGTTTTCATCCTCCCAGTGCTTTTCGACACTGATCGAAACTGTCTCCGGCTCCGGATTCTGCTTTTCGCACTTCGCCCTGCACACGACGCTGTGCGTAAAGCTTCCGTCGGAGTTCTGTGCCGGAAGGTAGACCAGGAACGGTTTAAATGAAGCCGTATAACCGAGCCGCTCAAAATCTGCTTCCGTGTTGTTCTGAACAATAAAGTAAATCCCATCCGGGAGGTT
The DNA here is from genome assembly GCA_902797075.1 of uncultured Lachnospiraceae bacterium. Lineage (GTDB taxonomy): Bacteria > Bacillota > Clostridia > Lachnospirales > Lachnospiraceae > Chordicoccus. The sequence continues at coordinate 443 of CADBRO010000189.1, read as the reverse complement.
CGATACGGCTGCTTCCCCCGAAGCGTCCGTCTCGCCCGATGCGGCGGCTTCCGCATCGCCATTTTCCGCCAGCTCTGAAAGCTTTGCGATCACTCCCGAATCCGCCTGTGTCAGATCATCGGCGGAGATGCCGCTTCCCTCAAGTATACCGCAGGTCCTGGCGCCCTCATACGGCGATCCGTCAGCGACCCGGTATATTTTGAATTTAACTCCCGCAACTTGCTCACCCGGAACATAGATATTTGACATCAATATCCGGATGGAGCCGTCCCCCGAACCGGCGGGAGCTTCGGCACTGCAGCGCAGCGCGCCAAGCAGAAAGACAAGAAGCAGCACTGCTGTCATCACTGCTGTTCGTCTTTTTCCGCGCATTGCTGCTCCTCCTTTCTCCTCATTTCAAGTCGTTTATCTTTTCTCCGGTCATGTATGACCTTGATGATCAC
>CADBRO010000188.1 GCA_902797075.1 uncultured Lachnospiraceae bacterium | reverse complement strand
GGCAGCTTACGCAGACGGACGCTATGACAGCTTTGCCGGCATCAGCGACTGGATTTCGTTCCATGAGCCGGCGCTTCCGGATGAGGCGGCTCACGATTCTTACAATAAATACTTTGAGATTTATAAAACTTTATATGCAGATTTACGAGAAACTATGACAAAAAGGGTGGAACTTCTGGTATAATGTTACAATACTGATCCCCGTGAGGGTTGGTATAAATTACTATTTTCTTTATCAAAGGAGGAAAGCAATATGAAGAAAAGAACACTGGCACTGCTTCTTTCCGCGGCTCTTGCAGCTACGACACTTCTCGGCGCGGTTTCCGTATCCGCTGAGTCTGTCGCCGAAGCTCCGGCTGAGGAGTACATCGATCTTTCCGAGTATGATTACAGCGATTATACTCCGGCTAAGACAGAGTACAACCTCGTATTCATCCCGAAGCTTGTTCATACCTGGTATGAAGATGTCAAGAAGGGCATCGATGTAGCAGTTGCCGAACTCGCTGAAAAAGGCGTTACCGTAAATTATGTATGGGACGCTCCGGCGGATGCAGTCGTTACAGATCAGATCGCTAAGATGGAAGCCAATGCGGCTGCACAGCCGGACGGCATCTCTGTCGCGGTTATCGATCCGTCTGCTACCACAGCTGTTATCAACGAGCTGATCGCTGCAGGCATCCATGTCAGCACATTCGACGTTGACGCTCCGGATTCTGACAGAGAATTCTACTGCGGACATTCCACCAACTATCAGGATGGCTGGGACATCGCTGAAATGATGGCTGAAAAGCTCGGCGGCGAAGGCCAGGTCGGCATCCTTTCCGGATCTCTTTCCGCTCAGAACCACATTGACCGTGTACAGGGATTCAAGGATTGCCTCGCTGAGAAGTATCCGAACATCGAAGTTGTTGACGAACAGCCGGACAATGACTCTGTAGAAGATGCCCTTGCAATCACAGAAGGCTACATCTCCACATATCCGGATCTTAAGGCTGTATTCGGCTGCAACGGTGCTGCTCCGAACGGCGCTGCACGTGCTGTCATCGATGCAGGCAAGAGCGGCGACATCATCGTTGTCGGTATGGCTGAAGATGCTGAAGCTGCCGGCTACGTAAGAGATGGCGTTATGTATGTTACTCTGAAGCAGAAGGTTCCGTCATACGGCTACAACAGCGTTTACAACATGATCATGATCGCTGACGGCGTAGGCCCTGTAACCGTTAACGGCGACATTCCGGCTGACTTCATCACGATCGACAACGTTGATGATTTCGAATGGGAATAATTCCGAACTGAAATTTAATCACAACTGCCTGCCCGGTTTATCCGGGCGGGCAGCCTGGAACAGTATGAAACCGGACAGCGCGCCTGGCGCTGCGGCTCACGCATCTTAAGGAGAAGCGGCGGAAGCACCGCTTTGCCAAATCCGGGACAAGTGCCCGAATACGAAATAATCTCGAGGGACAGCGGATGGATAATTATATCTTACAAATGAAAGACATCAGCAAGTCTTTCCCGGGTGTAAAAGCCCTTCAGCATGTTACGATCGAAGTGCGGCAGGGAGAGATACACGGCCTCATCGGAGAAAACGGTGCCGGAAAGAGTACCCTTATGAAGGTCCTCATGGGCATCTATCACGCGGAAGAGGGAGATATTCTGCTTGAAGGCAGAAAGCTGAAGATCAGCGGTCCCAAAGAAGCGATTGACCAGGGAATCGGCATGGTTCCTCAGGAACTCAATCTGAACCCCTTCGTCAGTGCCGCGGAAAATATTTACCTCGGAAATGAAATCAAGGGTCCGAGAGGTATCGACTGGAAAAGAACAAATGAAGAAGCCAAAAAGGTAATGGCGTCCGTAGGACTTGAAATCAATCCGAACGTCATCGTCAACCGCCTGAGCGCGGCGCAGCAGCAGCTGATCCAGCTCTCCCGAGTTCTGGCGACAGGAGCCAAGCTGCTGATCTTTGACGAACCGACGGCTTCCCTGACTACGAAAGAAACGGAGACCCTTCTTAACCTCATGCGGAAGCTCAGGGATGAAGGGAAAACGATCATATTTATCACGCACCATCTGGATGAGCTTCTGTCTACCACCGACCGGATCACGGTACTCCGGGACGGACAGGTGGTTTCGGTGGATGAGACTTCGACGATCGACGAAAGCGATCTGATCGAGGAGATGGCCGGAAAGAAGATGGCCAAGCAGACCCGCGTAGAGCGTACCGTGAACGGAGAAGAAATCCTTAAGGTGGAACACTTCTCGAGAGGAAGAGAATTCAGGGACATTAATTTCTCGGTAAAGAAGGGTGAAATCTTTGGAATCGGAGGCCTCGTCGGCGCGGGACGCACGGAGCTGATCAGCGCCATTTTCGGAATTACCCGTAAGGAAAGCGGCACGCTTTACCTCGAAGGGAAACAGGTGGATATCAAATCCCCGAACGAGGCGGTAGCTCTTGGTATGGGATTCCTTCCTGAGGAACGGCGCGCGCACGGAATCTTCCCGATTCTTTCCGTGAAGGAAAATCTGGTGGTTCCGATGTTCCATAAGCTCTTCAAGGCGGGAAAGATCGATTACGGCGAAGCGAAGAAGATTACGGAAAACTATATCGAGCGAATCTCGATCAAGACTCCTTCGGTGGAGACGCAGATCAAGTCGCTCTCCGGCGGCAATCAGCAGAAGGTCATTCTTTCAAGATGGCTTGCGGAAGGCGCCAGGGTGATCTTCATGGATGAGCCGACCCGCGGTATCGACGTTAACGCGAAGGCCGAGATCTACGACCTGATCCGTGAGATCACGAATGACGGAGTCACCGTAATCGTCGTTTCTTCGGAGCATGAAGAACTGATGCTTCTGTGTGACCGGATCATGATCATGCATGAGGGCGAACAGAAGGCGATTGTGGACGCAAAAGAGATCAAAACATCTCAGGATATTCTTGAGATTGCTCTGCGTTAACCCAAGCAGACAAGATAAAGAGAGGTCAGACAGATGGATAATACTAAGAAAAAATTCAGTTTGATGAACCTGCCGACAGAATATATGATGCTGGTCGTTCTGATCGTCCTTTGCGTCATCTTAAGTATCATGAAGCCGGCATTTTACTCTTCGTTCAACGTTTCCACACTGATCCGTACGATCTCCTGGACGACGATCGTCGCCTTCGGACAGACCCTGGTCCTTCTGACCGGCGGTATCGACCTGTCCGTCGCCGGTATTGCCGGTATGTCGGGAATTCTCTCCGCGTGGTTCATGGTAAATGCGGGAATTCCGCCCTTTATCGTAATTCCCTGTGTACTGATTCTGGCTTTCGTGTGCGGATGCGTGAACGGCCTCCTCATCACCAAGGTCGGCATGATTCCGTTTATCGTTACATTGGCGACAGGACAGATCTTTACGGGCGTTATCTACGTTATCACGCAGGGTCATCCGATCCTCGGCATCCCGGATAGCGCGGTAAAGCTCGGACAGGGAATGCTCTTCGGAAAGATTCCGTTCCCGACGATCGCGATGGTGATTCTCTGCATCGTCCTCAGCTATGTGATGAAATACACTCCGTTCGGACGCTACGTCTATGCGGTCGGCGGCAATAAGACGGCTGCGACGATCGCCGGCGTCAAGTCTGACAAGGTCACGATTCTTGTTTACGGTATTTCTTCCGTCATGGCATCGATCGGCGGCATCCTTATCACCTGCCGTCTCGGTACAGCTCAGCCGACCGTCGGCGCTGACTGGGTAATGCCCTCCGTTACGGCTGCTGCTATCGGCGGAACATCCCTCGCAGGCGGACGCGGAACCATCATCGGCGCCCTGATCGGCGGATGCTTCATGGGCGTTGTGCAGAACGCGATTACGATTCTCGCCATTTCCGCGTACTGGACACAGATTATTACAGGTATCATCATTCTTATCGCGATCGCGATCGACTGCATCAAGTCCAAGAGACTGAATCAGGCGTAAGGTTGTGAAGACTCGCCGCAGGATTTGTGTGCGGCGTGCGGCTAAAAAGGTACGTACATGCAACAGCTTAAGTTTTAAGGAGGTTTTCCATGAAAGTTGACTTCAGTAAAGTGGTAGAACTCAGCCATGACATGATTCCGTCCAAGCCGAAGGCAGAGGATAAGCCGTTCGACCATTCAGAGCCGTTTTTCCCGGGCCCGGGCGAAGAACCGTTCCGCCTTATGGCTCAGACCTATGACGTATCTGTCATGGGCGAGCGCGGCGAGCCGCATCCGGAAGGCTCCTGGTATATCTCGGGTGAAGTGTTCTTCTGGACACACTGCGGAACCCATGTGGAATTCCCATATCATCACAGAGAAGACGGCATGCAGGCGCAGGACTTCCCGCTTGATCACCTGATCGGCGAATGTGCAGTCGTGGATTTCACGGACAAGAAGGCCGGCGATCCGATGACTCTTGCCGAGTTCAAGGAGAGAGGCAAGCACATCAAGGAAGGCGATATGGTATTCCTTCACACCGGACTTGACGCAAAGTGGAGAACACCGGACTGGGAGCCGTATCCGTACGTAGAAGGTGACGCGATTGACTGGCTTCTCAATGAAAAGAAGATTATCGCCATCGGCACAGACGCTACCTCCCTCGAAAATTTCAATCATAAAAATGCCGACGGTATCGACGATCAGCCGAACCACAACAATATCTTCGCACACAACTGCGCAATGGTCGAATCACTGACAAACCTTGACAAGATCGAAGGCGGCAGAGCGCTCTGCTTCATCCTTCCGCTTAAGATTCACGGAATCGAAGCCTGCCCGGTACGCATCATCGCAATTAACCAGGGCGGTCTGATTGAAGAATAATAATCGCGGAAAAGGTTTCCGAAAGGCAGCTGCCCGCCGGAAGCCTTTTCCTGTTTCTTTTTATGCAGAGGAATAAAAAATGGGAAGCAAATACATTCTCGGAATTGATCAGAGTACACAGGCAACCAAGGCAATTCTTGTGGGAAGAGACGGAAAGGTTGCAGCCAGATGCGGACTTCCGCACAGTCAGATTGTAAATGACGAGGGCTGGGTCGAGCATGATCCGGAGGAGATCTGGAAAAACACCCTTGAAGTGATCCGGAAGCTGAAGGAAGAGATGAATCTTACAGCCGACGACATCGAGTGCATTTCGATCTGCAACCAGCGGGAGACAGCCTGCATCTGGGAACGCGAGAGCGGAAAGCCTGTCTACAACGCGGTTGTCTGGCAGTGCAGCCGCGGCAAGGCCATCAGCGCCAGACTTGAAGAAGAAGGACGCGCGCCGGAAGTGAAATCCCGCACGGGAATGCAGCTTTCTCCGTATTTCTCGGCAGCGAAGATTGCCTGGATCCTTGAAAATGTGCCCGGCGCAAAAGAGAAAAATGACGCGGGACAGCTCTGCATCGGCACGATGGACGCGTTCCTTGTATATCGTCTGACCGGCGGCGCGGAATTTAAGACGGACTATTCCAATGCTGCAAGAACACAGCTCTTTAACATCAAAACGCTGTCATGGGACGAGACGCTCTGCGGCTGGTTCGGCGTAAACCCGGCGTGCCTGCCGGAGGTTGCCGACAGCGACGGATTGTACGGCGAGACGGATGCGGAAGGGATCTTTGACAGAAAGGTACCGATCCGCGGCGTGATGGGAGATTCGAACGGAGCCCTCTACGGCGAGGACTGCAGGAAACCGGGTATGGTCAAGGCCACCTACGGCACAGGCTCTTCCATCATGATGAACATCGGCACGGAGCCGATTATCGGTGAAAATCCGGGAACCGTTACCTCCATCGCCTGGGGACTTAACGGAACCGTGGAATATGTTCTTGAGGGCAACATCAATTATTCCGCGGCAGTTGTCCGCTGGCTTGAGAAGGATCTTCATCTCATTGAAAATGCAGGAGAGACCTCGAAGCTCGCCTACGAGGCAAACCCGGCGGATACGACCTATATCGTGCCGGCGTTCTCAGGGCTTGGATCGCCTTACTGGGACAATGATGCCGAAGGAATGGTCTGCGGAATGACGAGAGTCACCGGCAAGGCGGAATTTGTGAGGGCGGCGCTCGACTGTATCGACTACCAGATCACGGATATTCTGAAGATCATGGAGGAGACTGCGAACGTAAAGGTGGAAGAGCTCCACACGGACGGCGGCGCGACGAGGAATACGTACCTCATGCAGTTCCAGAGCGATATCATGAACTGCGCGGTTACCGCCTCGCAGGAGGAAGAGGTTTCACTTCTCGGTCCGGTCTTTGCGGCAGGGCTTTATACCGGGTTCTTTGAAGATGTGAGCGGATTTGTCGAAAAAACCGCTTATGCGCCTTTGATGGCGGAAGATATCAGGGAAGCGAAGCTTGCAGGCTGGAAGAAAGCAGTCGCGCGATGCCTGTATAAAATCTGACAAATAATAAAGCGGTTCGCGTAAGGCACCGGAATGCATACGCGAACCGTTTTTTAACATAGACAAGACTAGGTTAGCGGCAAGCAGCGAAGCGGATTGCCGCTGACCTTTGACTATCATTACTCAGCCTTTCTGGCTTCGGCAGCGGCGAGGATTTCTTCGGGAGAGGGAAGGCCGCTTCCCTTGAGAGGCACCATACCGTGCCAATAGACATCAATCGCCAAGTGCATTGCGACATTGGAGGAGTCTGCTGTCAGGTACCATTCCGATCCGATGCGGCCGGCGTCAATCAGAAGAACATAGGATTCACCGCCGGCAGTGAAAAGGCAGGCCACAGACCGCTTTTCGTCATAGCCGTAGATTGCGCCGATTTCCTGGAATACCTCCTGATTTTTCTCGCTTGCATAACTCTCGCTTAATAAGGCGGGATCGAGGAAACCGGCTATGGTGATATCTGACAGATAGCCCGTATCGTCCGTCGCAAAGAGAGAAGCAGTCAGTTCCTCACCGGACTTGCCGTCTTCAAGCTG
>CADBRO010000187.1 GCA_902797075.1 uncultured Lachnospiraceae bacterium | reverse complement strand
TCTTTAATCACAGGATATACTTCTCTCTGATCAAATAATAGTTTCAATAATACCTTATCATAAATCCCTTTTTCTGAAAACAGATTTCGCCGTTTGCTTCCGGGTTTCCGGACGGCGCATGGCTCATTGCTGCGCGCAAAAAATCATCCCGGTTCCATGAACCGGGATGATCCTGAATTAACAACTGTACGCTAATTATTTCTTCTTTCTTCTGACAACCGCGCCTGAGAGAATCAGCACTACGCCTGCTGCGCAGAGCAGCCAGACGGGCCACCAGAGCTGTCCCGTCTGCGGGAGTCTGTCGCCGCCTCCGCCGCTGGGCGGATTTCCGGGCGGATTTGTCGGTGTCGGAGTTGTGGACGGAGCCGGAACGGACGGAGTCGGCGTCACAGCACCGCTCGGGTCTGGAAGAATATACGAATTGGTGAAGACCGGGACATAGTCAAGATCAGTACTTAGAGGATCTCCTCCGTCCGGTTCTCCCTTTTCATTGGCATATCTCACCTCGACTCCCTTTACTTCAAGGGTTGAACCATCGTCACTTAAGCCAACAGTATATTTAATCCAGTAATAATACGGAGAATATGTGTAATTTACACTGTTTTCATATCCTTTGTCGCTGTCTTTGTTGTAATAACCGCCCTCGTTCGTTATCTCGTGTACTAAATAATAGTACTCTTTCGTCTCGCCTTTTTTTACCATATCGGTAAAGAAAATCGTTCCGATGTCAACAAATCCAGCTTTACCGGTCAGCCGGACAACAATCGTATCATCATCGTCGCTTGCCGGTCTCTTGACAACAGGTCCGTCGTTGGCAACGTCAGCCGCCTCGTTGAAAGGCATCGGGAACTCTTTGCTGAGACGTTTAAACTCGAAGTCAAAGTAGTCATCCCTGGCGATGGCATTCTCGACCTCTCTGCCCTCATTCAGAATTACTTTCCGGATTCTGACCGGGCACTCGGTCGTGTCAACATCCGATACCTGCTGAGGCTTCGCCTTTGCGTCGACATCGAAGTTGAAGGTATCCCCGTCTTTGATCGGCACGGTAAAGACAAAGGGCTTCGCCAACTGATAACCAAATGCCGGTTCCGTCTGGACAACAAGATAAAGACCTACGTCCAGATCCTCAAACTTGATAACGCCTTCCTCTCCGATTTCGCCCTTTTTCAGAGGCTTGATATCCGGATTTCCGTCGACGATCGCCTTCAGCTTAGACGCCAGATCCGCTCTCAGCGCATCGAGATCCGTGTCCTCTTTAAGCTCAGGAAGCGGATACTTCTCGGATACAAAATCATCCTCATATACGAATTTATATCCCTCGTCCGAAATCGCGTGAGCGGCCTTATAAACTGCAACCGCTCCACCTGCGATATCTTCGCCCAGCTCGTTATCGTGATAAGTAATCGTCACGGAGCCTTTCTGCTCAAGAAGCTTGCTCCAGTCAAAATCCCCCGCGCTGACAATCCGTTCCGCCCCCGCCAGGCAAATGCCTGCTGCCGCGACTGCGGCACAAAGAAACAATATAATTCCTCTTTTCACATTCGACATGCCTTTTTCTCCCTCATTCTACCAGTCCGTCTGCACAAGCTGATTACTGCTTTAAATATTACCATTTTCACGAGTTAAAGTAAACGGGCACTCAGAACTATTCTTGAAGTATTCCCTCAAAAACGCGGCTGCCCTTCCATGGATTCACGTGCTTTAGATGGATTGGAATCCTTACTGTTACTCAAAGCACTCGCCTGCATTTACGGTTATGTTTCCGAGCCCGAGAGGCGTGCTGTAATCATCAATCTCGACGACTCCGGAAGTATCCTGGGGAGGAGCGGCGCCCTCTTCGTCCCTTAAGTAAAATACGGTTATAATGACGTTCCGCCCCGGCATTGTTCCGGAGACGACGCTTCTTGTCGGCGTAAAGCCTGAAATCGACGGTGATGCGACACTGTAAGCGGTATCCGTCGCATATCTTCCGTAGTAAGAAGAAGCCGCCTGCGACCCGTCTTCATAGATGTACCGGATCGTCAGATTGTAAATTCCGGCCGTATAATACACATTGTAAACCGTGTTATGGGGCTGCATCTTGCCGGAGACAACCGCCTTGTCCGGCCGATATCCTGCCTTCGCCGGCGAAGTCACGTAATAGCTCTGGCCGGCCTCGTAGAGCGCTGTGAAGTCCGGAAACGCCTCCTGCTTGCCGTTAACCCAGTACCGGATCGTCAATGTGTACTTTTTGACATCCACAGGTTCCTCATGGGATTCCATCAGATAGCAGTTGGTAAGAGTCGTCTCGGAACCGTCGACCAGTATCGCTTCCAGCTTGTATCCCGGAATCTCCTCCTGAACCCAGGAATACTCCTTGCGCACGCCTTTTTCATACATGGGAAGGTTATTAATCTCAGCTGACCATCCGCTTTCGGCGGAAACAGTCACATATCCCATCTCTTTGCCGTTCTCATCGTAAAGAAATACCTTTACGCTGTCAGGACGGATATTCTCACTGTCGTCATTATCGTCCCACTCGATCGTGACCTTTCTCATACAGGTCGCTGAAACATGAGTGTAGGTAAAAACAGTATCCGTCACGTCACCCGACTTTTCAGGCGGCGTTTCGTAACCGACCACCCATTCCTCCGCTTCCCATGAATAGGCGATTTCCGTACCGTCTTCACTGTATTTCGGTTTCGTAACGGTGAGCGTATAACCGGCGGCGCGCTCAAGTAAAAACTCTTCCGCATTTCCGCCTCCGACCAGCGTGGCAAAGATACCGCCCGGACGGACATTGTCTCTGTCATCATCGTCATGGAACACCGCAGTGACGGTCAGATCAATCGTTTCGTTCAGATCGGGAACCGGATCTGCAGGATCG
>CADBRO010000186.1 GCA_902797075.1 uncultured Lachnospiraceae bacterium | reverse complement strand
TTCGGAGAGCATCCGACGTAACTCTTGAAGATCCTGGAAAAATGCGCCACAGCGAGGAATCCGACCGCATCAGATACCTCCTGTACTTTTGCGCCGCTTACGGCAAGCAGCTCCTTTGCCCGGTCAATCCGGATTCTGTTGATTATCTCAAAGAATCCCCTTCCCGTGTACTGGTTCAGCAGCTTGCTGAGATGCCAGCTGCTCACATAGCAGTTCTCAGCCACATCGCTGAGGCTCAGCTTCCCGGTATAATGCTCCAGTATATAGACAAGCGCGCTTCTCAGTACGTAATGGTTCGCTTCCGAGTCCCGGATCCTGCCCTCATTCCTGCGTTCCCCGTCCGCACTGCCGCTTTCCGGCAAAGGCCGTTCCCTGATAAATGTCTCATACAGATAACGGTCTCCCGCGTCCTGCATGTTCCAGAGATTATCGATGATCTGGGCGCCCATGTTTCCGATGCTCCGGAGATTGTCAGTCATGGCCGTGATGGCTTCTTCGATTTCGTCCATCCTGGAAGGCTTCAGAAGGAACCGGGTTACCCCCAGCTTAATCGCCCTCTGCGCGTACTCAAAGTTCCGATAACCGGTAAGAAGAGTAACCTCCATATCCGGACGTTCCGACTTGATAGCAGCAACCATCGCAAGACCATCCATGTTGTTCATGGAAATATCCGAGATCAGGATGTCCGGTTCGAGCTCATTTACTTTTTCGAGGCCTTCCAATCCGTTTGCAGCCGTTCCGACCACTTCGCAGTTGAAATCCGACCAGCGGACGCTTTTCCTTAATCCCTCGCATATGATCGGTTCATCGTCGACGATCATTACCCTATACATAATTATCTCCATATCGTGCGCGGTTGCATCTCGTGCGCGAGAAACGTGCGCGTTCCTATTGCTTGCGGACGCGGTGCGCGCGCGACTCCACAGCGTACGCTTTCCAGATTATTATAACATTCGGAGAGCGAAAATCCTAACCCTTCACTGCTCCTACCGTCATGCCCTTTATAATGTACTGGTTAAGGAACATATAGACGATCAGAACCGGAATGACGATGAGCGTAACCGAGGCAAACAGCGCGCCGTAATTCACGCCTTCCTTTGAAGCGATATTGTTGAGAAGTATGGTAATCGCCCAGTTTTCCTTTGTCCGAAGGAAAAACATCTGTGTAAACAGATCGTTGTAGCTCCATAAGAAGCTGAAGATACCGACCGTCACCATCGAAGGCTTGCAAAGCGGAAATACAACCTTGAAATATGTCCCGAACATATTGCAGCCTTCCATATACGCGGCTTCTTCGAGCTCGACGGGCAGCGTCCGGATATATCCCATAAGAACGATTATCGCAAATGACATATTGCCTGCGATCTGCGGAAGAATCACCGACAGCAGGTTTTTCCACACATACGGGCTGTTCACGATTCCCCATTTTGTCTGCATCCGCATAACCGGAATGATAGTCGAATAAATGGGAAACATCATTCCCGCGTACAGCAGAAGGATCAGCAGATTTCTCCCGCGGAACCGGTACCTGCAAAGGATATATGCCGCCATTCCGGAAAACAGGATCACCGCTGCCGCTACCGTTCCCGAAATAATGAAGCTGTTCCGGTAGGCGCTTACGATATCATAATTCGCGAATATATTTCTGTAGTTATCAAGGGAAAAGGCGATTCCCGTGGGCAGTGCGAAGGAGTTGCTGTAAATCATTTTTTTGTCCTTAAATGAGTTCATCAGCGTCCACGCCAGCGGAAATATCGTGGTCAGGGCCCACAGAATCAGAAAAAGATAGATGAGAACATAACCGGGGCTTAACTTCTTTTTCATGACGCGTCCCTCCTAAACTTCAAAGTCGTCGTTCTGCCTGAAAATGCGGTTTACAGCCGCAGACAGCACAACACCGAGAATGACAATAAACACCGCGATCGAGGACGCGTAATCCACATCGGAATAAACCTTGGAATACATATATGTGCCGGTCAGCCATGTATTCGACATTCCGTTCACGAACATCGTCCAGGGAAGATCGAAAACCTTAAGAGCTCCGGTCACCGCCAGGATCACGCAGGTGCCGATACTGTTCCGAAGCAGAGGAAGAGTAATATACCGTACCATCTGGCGCTTTGTCGATCCGTCAATTGTCGCGGCCTCATAGAGCTCCGCAGGGATTCCGGAAAGTCCCGTCAGCAGTATGACGAAGTAAAACCCCACATACTGCCAGATCACGGGTGTAAGCATGGTGAACATGGCATGCTTTGATTTCCAGTCGATAAGCTCATTGCTCTCCCGGTCCAGATATCCGGCAAACTGCAGCAGCTGATTCACCATTCCCTTGTCGTAAAGGAAGATCAGGTTAAACAGCAGACCGAGCGCAGTAGCGGAGATCACGATCGGGAAAAAGTAAACCGTCCGGAAAAAACCGGCCCCGAGTTTGATATTGCTTACGAGCAGCGATAGAAGGAGGGCGATTCCCACCTGTCCGATAATCGTGGCTGCGATGGTAATCACGGTATTTTTGAGAGCGATCCGCATTTTCACGTCAGAAAGAAGCTTCGTGTAGTTGACGTACCACGGAGTATTCCACTCTCCGCCTGCGGTTCCCATATATTTGATATGCTGAAAACTGTTCAGTATGTTCTGAACAAACGGGTAATAAAGATAAACCAGCATAAAAAGAAAGGCCGGCAACAGGAATACCCAGATCAGCTTTTTGTGTTTGTAGATGTTTGCGCTCATCCCTGTTCTCCCGTTTTATTCCGAAAAAGAGGGGGCAATTCCGTGCGTCAGTCGGGCTGACGCACAGAGCTGTCCCCCTGTTCTATCATATTAATATCCGTATGAAATTTCCGTACGAAGCGTTATTCGGCATTTGCCTCAAGAACAGCCGCTACTGCGTCCGCCGCATCTACGTCTCCGTTTACAATGGAAGCCATGTCCGCGAAGATCGGTTCACGGGCTGCGGCAGAGAGATTATCCTGAACTGCCGGTGAGATTCCGGTAAAGGAAGCCGTGTAGTCGATGGCGTCAATCTGAAGAGCGTTGAATTCCGAAGTATCCGGAGAAGCGCCTTCCTTCAGTGCGGTAGCGGAGACGCCGGCGAATTTGGAGACCACTTCGTCAGAGGTCATAAAGGATACGAAGGAAACCGCTGCATCTCTCTTCTCCTCGTCATCCCATGCTTTTCTCGTGATGTAATAGCCCATTGAAAGTCCGCCGATTTCATCTGTCGTCTTGCGGTCTCCCTTTCCGGGAACATTTACGACCGTGAAGTTCTCGATATCATCAACAGCCTCTGCAATGCCGCCGATCTTCCATGAGCCGTCGATCAGGAACGCAGCCTTGTCTCCGGTGAAGAGCTGGAATGTTTCAGCGTCTGTCGCTGTCAGTGTATTCTCCGGGAAATATCCTGCTTCATAGAGTGCCTTGATGTCATTAAGACCGCTGACCCATGCCTGTCCGTATTCGTCATCGACGCTTTCAGGAACCGTATTGTGCGTCTCAGCGCTCTGGAAATTGTAAATCGCGTATTCAAACCAGTAATGCGGAATCTCCTGCAGGGAAGCTGCAATCGGGGTGTATCCCGCTCCCTTTATCGCTTCGCACTCTGCGAGGAACTCGTCCCAGGTCATGTCAGCAGTCGGAACCTCGACGTCGGCTTCCTCGAGAACCTGCTTGTTGACGAACATTCCTTCCCAGTAGCCGTTGACCGGAACGGAATAATTCACGCCGTCGACAGGAGATGCTCCGAGAAGATCATCTTTCATGTTGCCGGCGTAATCCGGATAGGCTTCCCTGATCTCATCGATGGATACCACCTTGCCCTGTTCAACGAACTGATTCGCATCTACGCCGTTAAAAAAGAAAAGAACATCCGGTTCGGAACCGGCTTCAAAATCCATGATAATTCTCGACTTAAAGGCTTCATCCGACGTAGCGGAGCTGTCCTCGACCTTGTTTCCGGTTTCTTCTTCCCAGGCAGCGACGCTGTCTTTATAATTCTGCGCGTTGCTGTCCTCTCCGGCATAGGTGGTCGTTACGTTAAGGGTCACTCCATCTGCCGCTGCCGGCACAGCAAATGCCGTCGATACTGCCATCATTCCCGCCAGTACAAGCACCATTTTCTTTTTCATCTGAAAACCTCCTCTTCACGATTCGATGATCAAAACGGGTGATCCGTTTGCTGTTAAAATGATAGCTTTCGCCCGGGAAAATGTGAATGAACGCCGTTGCGGTACGCTTGTCTTATTTTGTCGGTTTTTGGGCCTGCGCTTGACTGCCGTTGTGCCTTGTTGCCTGTCCTTGTTCCTGCCGTCATTCCGCAGGTCACGCGTCTCTTTTTTCATGTCTGATGATCGTGATCTCGCTCACGGTCGTGCCGTTTCCGGGATCCGTTATGGTAAGGCCGCTCTCTTCTCCGTAGATCATCCTGAGACGTCTGTGAACATTCCGGATACCGATACTGCCGCTGTCCATCTTCTCCTTACCCGGCATCGAAACGGCGTCGGAAAGAAGCGCTTTGATTTTTTCTTTATCCGCAGGAGACAGGGAGCCATTATTTTCCACCACGATATGCAGCTCTCTCCGCTCTCCGAAAATCCGCAGCCTTCCTGTTCTGTTGCCCGCGCTGTCGCCGCCGTGCTCGACCGCATTTTCAATAATCGGCTGAATGATCAGTCTCGGGACGCTGAAATCAAGCAGCGCGGAATCAATCTCTTTCTCGAAGGAGAACCTGCTTCCGAACCGTTCCTTGATAATGTAAAGATATGCGTCCACATAGGTCAGTTCCTCTTCCAGCGTAATAAACATCTCATTGTTACGGTTAAGGGCAGCGTTCATCATGACGCTCAGAGCCGATATCATCTCACTCACATCTTCATTGCCGTTCATCCTGGCTTTCCAGTTGATGATTTCAAGCGTGTTATTAAGGAAGTGCGGGTTGATCTGGGATTCAAGCGCCTTGAGAGCTGCGTCCCTCCCGGCGATCTCTTCTACATAGATTCTCTTAAATGAATCCTCGAGGCTCCGGGACATGTGGTTGAAATTATCGACCAGCTGGCTGATTTCCTTATTCTTGCGGAACGGTTCCACCTGATATCCGTACTCTCCGCCCCGTATCTTCCCGGACGCCTGAACAAGCGCATCAATCGGCCTGTTGATATTCGTGTAAAAGAAGTAAAACATGGCGATCAGCAGCGGGATGAGTGTAATAAACACCGCGAAGTAAACAAAGAGGAACGCCCTCCTGTCGTGAAACATCTCTCTTTGGTCAAGGCCGATGGCAAATGCGTACCGCTGGCCGTTCACTTTCATATCAAGACAGGCCGCGTTATTCTTCTCAGCATACGAAAAAACCATGGACCGGTCGGTGGGCGGTTTTCCGTCCGACACCGCTTCCTCAAAAATCTCCTGCAGATCTCTGCTTCTTTCCGGATCCGCCCGGTCAGCCGCCTGTTGATTCTCCCCGCTCCCTGAAGTATCTTTTCCTCCTGTGCCCCATTCATATACGATTTCATCGTCAAGAAGAGCGATCCCGTCCTCCTTCCAGATCACATTATTTATGCTGTCAAAAAGACGGTCCATATTGAGCTCCATCACAAAAGTCGCGAAGGGCTCATAATTGCTGAGAACGATATTCCTCACGACATACATGTGACCGGAAAGACAGATCAGTCTCGTCTTTGTGTCCAGATCCCTCGCCGTCAGCCGCACAGCCTCCGCAGCGTCGCGCTTAAATTCTTCGATACTTGCGTAGGTTGCTCCCGCCGCATTGCTGTAGGTGTAATACTCCATCCGGATCTGATCGCCGTACAGCAGGATCGTGTTGGAAATCGTCTTGGAAAACTTATAGGTTTTATTGAGATAGTCCGTCACTGCTTTATGCATGGAGCTTTCGTCGCCGCTTTTTAAAAACGTCTCGTAGGCCTTCTTGATGACGCCGTCATACGAAGCCTGCCGTGAATCCTCAATAGCGCCGATGATATTCTCCATCACAATCCGGCCGGCGCTCTCCACGGAAGACCGGAGCGTGTTTTCCGCCTGGCGCGTATTCCGCACGACCGATACTCTGATCAGAACCGCTGACAGCACAAGATACGGGATGATAAAGCAGATCAGAATCACCCGTATCATCCCGGCTGCAAGCCTGGGCGGCATCTTTTTTCTATGAATTCCCATCACGTTTCTCCGTCTGGTATCACCGCTATTTAAGGTGATTACTGTGTTTCCTCAGAAATGCCGAGGAACTCCGGAAACAGCCGGCAGATCTTCTCCGCCTCTTCCTTCTTCGGCATTTCACAGAAAATGCGGAGGAGCGGCTCGGTGCCGGAAAACCGGGCGGCAGCCCATCCGCCGTTTCTGAAATACACCTTCACGCCGTCAAGATATGAAACATGGTCTGTCTCAATCGGAAATTCCGGCAGCGCTTTTTCCTCAAACAGAAGTCTCCTGATACTCCTCTTTTTTTCTCCGGTAAACCGGCAGTTTTTCTCCTCTGTATAAAAGCACCCGCATTCTCTGCGGATCTCATCGGCCATTTCCGACAGCTTTCTTCCGGTCACGGCGATCATTTCCACAAGAAGCATCGCCGCATAGATCCCGTCCTTGCCGTTAATATGCCCGCGCACGGTAAGGCCTCCGGAGGACTCTCCTCCGATCAGCGCTCCGCTCTCCCGCATTTTCGCGGAAATGTGCTTAAACCCCACCGGCACCTCAAAACATTCCTGCCCGAAACGGGCAGCCACAAGATCCAGCATGTGCGTGGTGACGACATTTCTAACCACTGCGCCCTTCTCACCTTTGTACCTGAGCATATAGTAATACAGAAGCACCAGAATATCGTTGGCCTCAAGGTAGCGTCCGGTATCGTCGATCACGCCGAGACGGTCCGCGTCGCCGTCTGTCGCCACGCCGATATGGTACCTGTAGTCCATAACCTGTGTGCTTAACTGGCGCATGGTAACCCTTGTCGGCGCCGGCATCCGGCCGCCAAAGAGCGTATCGTGGGTCCCGTGGATCATCTCCACGTCGCAGCGGGTCGTAAGGAGCAGTGTCTGCAGAGGAACCTCGGACACGCCGAACATCGGATCGAACGCAACCCTGAGATTCGCCTCCCTGATTTTCCCGACGTCAAGCTTTGCCAGAATGTCATCCAGATACTCGTTGATCGGATAGATTTCCCGGATAATTCCGCTATCCACAGCAGAGTCATAGTCCATCTCCGGAATCTGATCCGGATCAAGCTCCGAAGCTATCCTCTCGATCTCGTCTGTGGTTTCTTTGTCAGCGTCCCTTCCCTCTCTTGTAAACACTTTGATACCGTTGTACACAGCCGGGTTGTGGCTCGCTGTTATCATCATACCGTATGAAAGCTGATGGTGCATCACATAAAACATGACCAGCGGAGTCGGCGACGATTTATTGATGAGGTATGAGGTAATGCCTTCCGCCGCAAAAACCTGACTGCACCAGCGCATGCTCTCTTTCGAAAGAAAACGCCGGTCGTAGCCGAGAACGATACCTCTCCCGGCATTTCCCTCCCGCTTCATTTTCTTACATAAAGCTGATGCAAGCAGCTGAATATTCCTTTTCGTAAAGCCATCCCCGATAATTTCTCTC
The DNA here is from genome assembly GCA_902797075.1 of uncultured Lachnospiraceae bacterium. Classification (GTDB taxonomy): domain Bacteria; phylum Bacillota; class Clostridia; order Lachnospirales; family Lachnospiraceae; genus Chordicoccus. The sequence continues at coordinate 432 of CADBRO010000186.1, read as the reverse complement.
CAACCGCCGGTTCCGAATCTGATCATTGCTATTTCCTCTCAACCCATAATGACCCGTACATTAACATGCTCACCTTCAGGATAAACGGGAACCGCATCCGTCTCCTTCCCGTTTACGAGGATCGTCCGGACTCCCTTTGAAACATGTCCGGGGTTTTGCACCTCGATCTCATAAACCGCTCCGCGCCATATCCTCGTTACGCCAAACCCGTCCCATTTCTTCGGAATACAGGGATCAATCTCCAGATGGTCATAACCGGGACGGATTCCGAGTATGAATCTTGTTGCAGAAAAATACGCCCACCCGCCGGATCCGGTCATAAAGGGATGTCTCGCGCGCCCGAAAGCGGTGTGATCCCTGCCCATGATAAACTGGCAGTAGGTATAGGGTTCGGCCTGGCGGATTTCCATCATATCGTTCTGATTTTCAGGC
>CADBRO010000185.1 GCA_902797075.1 uncultured Lachnospiraceae bacterium | reverse complement strand
TGGCCGGACTGCATCCCGCGCTGAAGAAGCAGATACTTCTTATGGCCTTGACTCAGGCCTCCGGGGCGGCGAAGGATCTTGGCTCCGTCCATGTGGAAACCCTCGCCGCGCTTTTCGAAAATCACGCGGGAGCTATGGCAAGCCTTCCCTACAGCGTAACGGCCCGGCGGACTTACGACGGCCTCATGCTGACACGGGCAGGTGCGGCCGGCGGTTCCGGTTCGTCTTCCGGTCCGGAAGAACCCGTCTTTTTGCGTCCGGTGCAGGGCAGGACGGAGACCGTAAGGTTCGGAAAATGGCAGTTTTCCGCGGAACTTCTGCAAAAGGCGCCGGATCCTGTGCCGGAAAACAGGTATACGAAATGGCTTGATTATGGTAAAATAAATGGTACTCTTGCCATCAGAACAAGGCTTCCCGGTGATTACATAATCATCGGGAAAAACGGCGAAAAGAAGACGATTTCGGATTATTTTACCGATGAAAAGGTGCCGCGCGGGGAGAGAGACCGCATTCCGCTCGTCGTGTGCGGCAGCGAAGTTGTCTGGGTCGCCGGAATGCGGATCGGATTTAACGTAAGGATCCGCAGGGATACGGAATTTGTGCTGAAAATCAGTTTATCAGAGAAAGAAGAGGGACAGCCATGAAAGACAACATCAGCGTCATGATTTCAGCGGAAGAAGTAGATAAGCGTATAGCGGAGCTGGCGGAAATAATCAGCCGCGATTACAGCGGAAAGTGCATTCACATGATCTGCGTCCTTAAAGGCGGCGTGTATTTTATGACAGCGCTTTCAAACGGGATCGATGTGGACGTTCCGGTCACTCTTGACTTCATGTCCGTATCAAGTTACGGAGATGACACAAAATCGAGCGGAGTCGTACGGATCGTGAAGGATCTCGATGAGCCGCTGGAGGGAAAAGATGTTCTCGTGGTGGAGGACATCATCGATTCGGGAAGAACGCTGTCTTACCTGCTTGATATGCTGAGGAGCAGAAAGCCCGCATCTCTTAAAGTCTGTACGCTTCTCGACAAGCCGGACAGAAGGGTCGTCGACATGGATGTGGATTACAAGGGATTTGTAATCGAGGATAAATTCGTTGTCGGCTGCGGAATGGACTACCAGCAGAAGTACAGAAACCTTCCGTTCATCGGCGTTGTCGAACAGCCCTGATCATGGGATGTGCGGAAAAAGGAAATTTTGAAAAACGGAGTAACAGAAATTGCAGACAAGATCAATGAAAAGCCTGATCTTTTACATCGCCGTTATCCTCTGCTTTATGGGAGGATACTTTTTTCTGACAAGTCATGCGGGACGGACTCCGCTTTATACCTGGTCGGAATTCAGCGGGGCCCTCAGCGGGGATAAAGTGTCCGGGGTCACGATCAGGCCGAACAGAGAAGTCCCGACAGGGCAGGTTATTGCTGAGATGAAGGACGGAAGCGTCGTGAGCTTTTATGATACCGACGTTTCCGCAGTCAGAAATATGATTGCCTCCGATTATCCGGATATCAGGCTTACTGTCGAGGATGTTCAGTCCGAGAGCATTTTTACGGCCATTTTGCTGCCGGTTATTATTGCCGCGGTATTTATGTTCATCATTTTCATGTTAATGTCCCGATCGGGCGGCGCAGGAGGCGCAAACGCGCAGATGATGAACTTCGGCAAAAGCCGGGCGCAGATGTACGACGGAAAGTCACATGTCATCACATTTAAGGATGTCGCCGGCCTTGATGAGGAAAAACAGGACCTGGAGGAGATCGTCGATTTCCTGAGATCGCCTGAAAAATATACCCGGGTTGGCGCACGAATTCCGAAAGGCGTGATTCTTGTGGGACCTCCCGGAACCGGAAAAACCCTGATCGGGAAAGCCGTGGCCGGAGAAGCGGGAGTGCCCTTCTTCTCTATTTCGGGTTCGGATTTCGTGGAAATGTTCGTCGGCGTCGGCGCGTCGAGAGTCAGGGATCTTTTTGAGGACGCCAAGAAAAATCATCCGTGCATCATTTTCATCGATGAAATCGACGCGGTTGCAAGAAGAAGAGGCGCAGGTCTCGGAGGCGGCCACGATGAGCGCGAGCAGACCCTTAATCAGCTGCTGGTCGAGATGGACGGTTTCGGCGTCAATGAAGGCATCATCGTGATGGCTGCGACGAACCGGATCGACATTCTTGACCCGGCGATACTCCGTCCGGGCCGGTTCGACCGGAAGATCGCGGTCGGTATGCCGGACGTGCGCGGCAGGGAGGCAATACTGAAAGTTCATTGCCAGGGAAAACCGCTGGGTGACGACGTGGACCTGCTTCAGATTGCACAGACCACGGCCGGTTTTTCCGGAGCGGATCTTGAGAACCTTCTGAATGAAGCTGCGATCATCGCGGCAAAGGTAGGAAGAGCGTATATCTGCCAGGCGGATATACGGACGGCGTTTGTCAAGGTCGGAATCGGGGCTGAGAAGCGGAGCAAGGTCATTTCCCAGAAGGACCGCGAGATAACGGCGTATCACGAGTCGGGCCATGCGCTTCTGTTCCACTTCCTTCCGGATGTGGGACCGGTCTACTCGGTATCCATCATACCGACGGGACTCGGTGCTGCCGGCTATACGATGCCTCTGCCCGAGAAGGACGAAATCTTCAGCACCAGAGGACGGATGCTGCAGGATATCACGGTCAGCCTCGGCGGACGGGTTGCCGAGGAACTGATCTTCGACGATATAACAACGGGCGCGTCCCAGGATCTGAAGACTGCGACGCAGACAGCGAAGGCAATGGTCACCAAATACGGTTTCTCTTCAAAGATCGGCCTTGTTTCTTATGCTGATTCCGATGAGGTTTTCCTCGGACGCGACTATGAGAAGACGAAGTCCTACAGTGAAGAGGTGGCTTCGAAAATAGACGAAGAGGTGAAGGCTATTCTGGACCGCTGTTATACGGAGGCCAGGCGGATTATCGTGGAGCACAGGGATGTGCTGGAGTCCTGCGCGGCTCTCCTTCTTGAGAAGGAGAAGATCAGCCGGGAGGAGTTCGAGGCATTGTTCCGGAAGAATTCCGGAATTTCTCCGGATGAAGATGCCGCACAACTGATTACTGAAGAAAACAGCGGAGACGCGGGACAGGAAGAAACAGAGCGGGAAATATGAGCAGCAGTCATCAGGATGAAACAAACAAATCAGCAAAACGATATGTGTCTCTGATGAAGCCGGTATTCAGACAGCGGGCAGTATTCAGCGATGAAACAGAGTTTTACCGGTCCCCGTTTGAGCCGAAATCCGGAGATGACGTAACGGTAAAGCTGAGAACGCTCCGGAATAATGTTGATTCGGTATGGCTTATCAGCGGATCGATCCGAACCCGGATGGCGGTGGGATTCTCCGACAGGGGATTCGATTATTACGAGTATACCTTTAAAAACGTCAGCGAGCCGATTCTGTACTACTACGAGATACGGGTGGGACAGATGGCGTACTACTACAATAAGCTGGGTATTACGAGAGATCTTTCCGAGAGAAACTCGTTCCGGATAATGCCGGATTTTTCCACTCCGGCATGGGCGCGCGGCGCGGTCATGTACCAGATCTTCACGGACCGCTTTTCAAACGGCGAAAGAAGCAACGACGTAAGAACCGATGAATACGCGTATCTCGGCGCGCATACCTTTCACGTGGATGACTGGTATCAGGACGTTGCGGGGATGGATGTCCGGAATTTTTACGGGGGCGATCTGGAGGGAATCGAACAGAAGCTGGATTATCTTCAGGATCTGGGCGTGGACGTTCTCTACCTGAACCCGATCTTTGTTTCCCCGTCGAACCATAAGTACGACATTCAGGATTACGATCATATAGATCCTCATCTCGCGAAGATCGTCAAAGACGGAGGATGTCTTCTCGAAGAGGGAAATCTGGACAACACGCAGGCCGAGTGCTACATGAACAGAGTGACGGATCCGGAAAACCTCGAGGCGTCCAACCGGTATTTCGCGCATTTCTGCGGCGAAGTCCACAAAAGGGGAATGAAAATCATTCTGGACGGCGTGTTCAACCACTGCGGTTCATTTAATAAATGGATGGACCGCGAGCGGATCTACGAGACTCACGGTGGATATGAGAACGGCGCGTATATAAGCGCGGACAGCCCCTACCGGAGCTTCTTCAAGTTCAACAATGAGCACGCCTGGCCCTACAACGAGTTTTACGACGGCTGGTGGGGACACGAGACGCTTCCTAAGCTGAATTACGAGGAAAGCGAAAATCTCACCGAATACATTTTGCAGATTGCGCGCAAATGGGTTATGCCGCCGTACAGCGTCGACGGATGGAGGCTTGATGTCGCGGCGGATCTCGGGCATTCCAGTGAATTCAATCACAATTTCTGGAAGAAATTCCGTGAAGCGGTGAAAGACGCGAATCCCGACGCCATTATCCTGGCTGAGCATTACGGCGAAACCATTGAATGGCTGAAGGGCGACGAATGGGATACGGTTATGAACTACGATGCTTTCATGGAGCCCGTATCCTGGTTCCTCACCGGTATGGAAAAGCACAGCGATGAGTTTCGTCCGGATCTGATCGGGAACGGGGATTCCTTCCGCGACGCGATGGCGTATCATCAGGCGAGCTTTATGGGGACGTCGCTCCAGTGCGCCATGAATGAGCTGGACAATCATGATCACTCGAGATTCCTTACCCGGACGAATCACTATGTCGGAAGGGTGAGCTCGCTCGGCGCCGGCGCCGCGTCTGAAAATATCGTTCCTGCAGTAATGAGGGCGGCGGTATTGATCCAGATGACCTTCGTCGGAGCGCCGACGATCTACTACGGCGACGAGGCAGGAGTGCCCGGATTTACGGATCCTGATAACCGGAGGACATACCCGTGGGGCAGAGAAGACCGCCGGATGCTGGATTTTTATAAAATGGCGATCCGGCTCCACAAGACATACCGCACTTTGACGGACGGATCCTACAAAGATCTCGGCAGCGGAAAGAATCTGGTGGTATACGGAAGGTTTTCGGAGGATGACAGGTTTGTCGTAGCCGTGAATTCGGATATCTATCCGAGGGAAGCGGAGATACCGGTATGGGAGACCGGGATTGAGAGAAAAAGGAATGTCAGGATGCACAGAGTCCTGACAACCTGGAAGGATGGTTTTACCGACGAGCCGATTGACTGCGCGGTCACGGCGGGGCTCATGTCTGTGGAGCTGAGGCCCTATGAGGCGGCGGTATTTTACATGGAAGACTGACGTCTGCTTTGCAGCGTCTCAGACGGCGGAATCCCCCGGGGTTCCGTCGTTTTTTGCGCGGACAAACGGATTGGCGGCAGGCTGAGAAGCGGATTGCCGGTCAGTTTTTAAATTCAATGAGATAAAATGCGGCGCGCACGGTCAGATAGTAAGGAATTGTCCAGAGAAATCCGATGCCAAACGAAAGGACCGAAAGGGCAGCGCAACCGAAAAACGGCAGAAGGGTTTTAAAAAGGCGCATCTTTCTGCCGCGCATCATCGAGATGCTCCGGCGGACAGCGTCAAGAGCGCCGAGACGGTTGTCCTCAAGCAGGAGGAAAACCGTCTGCGAAAGATTCAGCCTGACAAAGATGACGAGAACCGTTCCGGCAGCTGTGAGAATTAAAAGCAGCGCGGGCGGCATCTGCTTAACCGAAGGAATAAACATAAGAGAAATCAAAGGAGACCACGCAACCAGCGCACAGATTATCTCCGCGAGCGCCATCAGAAGAAAGCGGTCCGGCTGGCTGGAAAAGGGCATGATCATATCCTTCAGCTGCGGCCTGCCGCCTTTTGCGAGTGTGAGAAATACGTGGCATGCCCCGCATACCGGAAGCGAGAGCAGGAGGCTCAGCACGACAGAGACAAAAAAGCTCATGAAGGACGCTGCCGTACTTCCGTTTCTTGAAAAAGGAGCGAGGATTGAATTTGAAAACAAAAGAAGCGCGAAAAGAACAGCCGACACGGCCGCGGCAAGTGACCAGTTTCCTGAAAGACACACTCTGGCTGCGAGCCCGGCTGATGGATATTCGAGGGCAGAGGGCTGCTTTTCGGAAGGATCATCTTGAAAAAATGGCTGATTCATGAAAAACCCCTTTATAACGATATCAGATAACTTTGGGTGCCGAAGGTGTGTCCCCGCTCTGTCCGATACCGTAGTACTCACCCAGAAGCTGCTGTTCAAGGTCGCGGATCACGTCCTGTTGGATCTGCCCGACAGCGTCGGGATCATTCGGATCCATTTCACGGATCGCCTCCATCATACGGTCCCACACTCCGGTGGATATGAGTGTATAGGCGGAAAATGCCATAAGACCGGCAAATAAAACCAGTCCGATCACCGAGAGCCTGGCGCCCAGCCGGGCCTGACGGCTCATCTTCGAGCGCTTTGACAGAAACGCGAACAGAAGACCGAGACTGCCGAAAACCAGAGATCCGAAAACATTGAAAATAACGCAGACAAGCGAAAGAAAGCCGCAGACCATCGCGGCCTTCGACATACCCGTCGAAAGGTACTCCTCCGGAACCGGCCCGTAATCGGGATCGCTGCTTCTTCCGTGTCCGTAATCATCTATGGAATTCCAGTAATCATTATCGCCCAAAATCTGATACCTGCCAAGGAACTTAACCGGTGTGTTTTCTTATACTGCCGCTTATTTTACACCAGCGGAGCAATTCACGCAAGAAATGAGGAGAGGCGGCAGAAAAGCGAGTGGTATTCGTTTGACACTCGGTCTCCTTAATGTTAAACTTGATAAATATTCAGATATCAATACTTCAGAAGGGAGTACATGATGAAAAAAAGATTTACGGCTATTATGCTGTCAGCGATCCTGACTATGTCTGCATTTGCGCTGCCGGTCTGCGCAGGCAGCCTGCTTTCTGATGCGGAGGAGGCCGCTGCTCTTTTGCCGGCCGGGATTACCGTATTTGCGGCCAAGAGTCTAAACAGTGTTATGGAGGAGCTCATAAAAGAGTATAATAAGATACATCCTGAAATTACAATAACGGGATCCTATGACAGTTCAGGTACTCTTATGGTGCAGATTGAAGAAGGCGCGGAGTGCGACGTCTTTTTTTCGGCTGCCCGGAAACAGATGGATGAGCTTGAATCAAAAGAACTGATCGTCCCTGAAACCAGGGCTGATATCGTGAACAACCAGGTCTGTCTCGTTACCTTCAGGGGAAGCGGCACAGCGGTTACCGGCATTGAAAATCTCGGGGAAGCGGCCAGCTTGGCGCTGGCGGACGGCTCTGTCCCGGTCGGGAAATACACGAGGGAAGCTCTTGTAAAGGCCGGGATCATCGAGGGAACTGATGATAATTCAAAGATTACGGCCGGGGAGATATCCGAAGCTCTCGGCGGCATTCTGATCAATGAGTGCGCAAACGTAGGCGCCGTGACTGCGGCCGTCGCCGAAGGATCCAACGAAGTCGGGACGGTTTACTACTCAGATGCCTACGGATTCCTTGATCAGCTTGAGATTATTGAGAAGATACCTTACGAACTGACCGGCGACGTGATCTATCCGGCAGCGCAGGTGATAAATCCGGAAGCCGACGAGGCGGAATCCGCTGCAGCAGCGGATTTTGTGATATTCCTGAAATCCGACGAGGCGAAGGCCGTGTTTGAAAAATATTGTTTTGACACAAACGTCGCGTGATCCGGAATATGTTATAATCAGCACAAAGCGTCAGGGAATGTCTGACGGATGATATGTGAAAACATAAGCGGGCGGTGCGGATATGGAAGAGTTGTTCGGGGTTTTGCAAAAAGCGGACTGGAGTCCGCTTTTTATATCACTTAAAACAGGCGCGGTGGCAACCGTCATTTCATTTTTCCTGGGTATTTTTGGCGCGAGGAAAGTCGTAAAGGCGGGACCGAAGGTAAAAGCGGTCGCTGACGGAATTCTGACACTACCCATGGTGCTGCCGCCGACCGTTGCGGGCTTTATACTTCTGATTGTTTTCAGTCTGAGAAGACCCGTGGGACAGGCACTGTACGGAACCTTCCACATCAAGGTTGTACAGACCTGGCTTGGTTGTATCGTTGCCGCGACGGTGATTTCATTTCCTCTGATGTATCGAAATGCAAGAGCCGCCTTCGAACAGATCGACGTGAATCTGGTCTATGCCGCAAGGACGCTCGGCATGTCCGAAATGCGGATTTTCTGGACCGTGATCATCCCCTCCGCCGGCCCCGGAATTGTATCCGGAACCGTGCTCACGTTTTCGAGAGCGCTCGGCGAGTATGGAGCCACATCGATGCTGGCCGGAAATATTCCGGGGAGGACGGGAACCATTTCACAGAAAATCGCGATGGTAATACAGGACGGAGACTATAAAACCGCAGGCTTCTGGGTTCTGGTCATTCTTGTCATCGCCTGCCTGATCATCGTCGCCATGAATCTGGCGGCATCCAAAAAACTAAAGCATATCCGAAGATACTGACGGGAAGAAAATGGCTCTGGAAGTTGAAATCAGAAAAAGAATAGGCGGGTTTGTCCTGCACTCGGAATTTACCGCGGACAGAGGCGTTTTTGCTCTGCTCGGAGCATCTGGGAGCGGTAAAAGCCTGACCCTTAAGTGCATCGCTGGAATAGAAAAGCCTGACGAAGGCAGAATTGTGCTCGACGGGCACGTGCTGTTCGACTCTTCGAAAAAGATCAGTCTTCCGCCTCAGAAACGGCGGGTCGGATATATGTTTCAGGATTACGCGCTGTTCCCGAATATGACCGTAAGGAAGAATGTGATGGCCGGAATGGGCAGGAATCCGGACTCCGCCGCCGCAGATGAGATTCTCCGCAGATTCCGGATATCGGATCTTGAGAACCGGATTCCCTCCGAATTGTCGGGAGGGCAGAAGCAGAGAGTCGCGATGGCGAGAATCGTTGCCCAGAAGCCGGACGCCATTCTTCTTGATGAACCATTTGCCGCCCTCGACAGCCATCTGAAATGGATGCTCGAGGGAGAAATGAAGCAGCTGCTTGAATCCATGGGGAAACCGGCGGTTTTTGTTTCACACAGCCGCGACGAGGTCTATCATATGAGCAGCAGCGTCTGCTGCATGGAACAGGGAAAAACGGGGGAAACGCTGGAGCTTCATGAGTTTTTCCGAAATCCGGGAACGCGCGCGGCGGCACTTCTTTCGGGCTGTAAAAATATCACCGCCGTACGGGTGCTGGACGACAGCCATATAGAGGCCGTAGATTACGGCCTGGTTTTCCATATCGGAAGGGAAATTCCGAAGGACGTGAAATACGCCGGCATCCGCGCCCATGATATTTCCGACGTGCCCGGCAACGGCTGGGACAATGAGTTCCGCCCGTCCTCGGCGGTGGTTCAGGAGGATCCCTTTGAGTGGACGGTATATCTTCAAAATCCCGGGGGAAGGGTTCCGATTCAGTGGAAAACCCCGAAAAAGGACGGAAAGCGGCCGGAAGTATCCGGACCGTTTTATCTGAGCAGCAGGAACATCATGCTGCTTCGCGAATAGAACAAAAGACCAGGAGACGAATTTCAGATGAGACTGATTAAGACGAAGGATGCGGTGGGGCATGTGCTCTGCCACGATATTACCCAGATTATACCGGGAGTTACTAAGGACGCCCGTTTTCGCAAGGGGCATGTTGTTACTGCGGAGGACATTCCGGTCTTGCTGTCGATCGGAAAAGAAAACCTCTATGTCTGGGAAATGGATGATTCCATGCTGCATGAGGATGAAGGCGCGGAAGTTCTAAGGAGCCTTTGCTGCGGGGCAAACTTAAGGGCAACATCTCCGAAGGAAGGAAAGATCAACCTGATTGCAGAGACGGACGGCGTTCTCAAACTCCGCCGGGACAGACTTCTTGCAGTCAATTCCGCCGGCGAAGTGATCATAGCGACAAGGCGCGGCGACACGCTGGTGAGGAAAGGAGAGACGGCAGCGGGCATGCGGGTGATTCCGCTTGTCATTGCAAAAGATAAGATGGAGGCGGTAAAAGAGGCCGCCGGAAATCTTCCGATCTGCGACATCATGCCCCTGAAGCCGAAAAAATGCGCGATTCTGGCGACAGGCAGCGAAATATTCAAAGGAAGGATCGAGGATGCGTTCACGCCGGTGGTCGAGAAAAAGCTCACCGATCTCGGCGCTTCCGTCATGGATAAAAAAATTCTTGACGACGACGCCGATATTACAACGAAGACCATCCTGTCCGAGATAGAAAATGGCGCTGAGCTTGTCTGCGTAACGGGAGGCATGAGCGTCGATCCGGATGACCGGACGCCTCTGGCGATCCGGAATACAGGCGCATCCGTGATCAGCTACGGCGCCCCGGTTCTTCCGGGAGCGATGTTTATGCTTGCGTATTATTATCCGGAAGGCAGCGGAAGATGCGTGCCTGTAGTCGGCCTGCCCGGGTGCGTCATGTACGCGAAAACGACGATCTTTGATCTTGTTCTTCCGAGGCTTCTTGCCGATGATCCCGTAACGGCGCAGGAGCTCTTCATGTTGGGAGAGGGCGGTCTGCTTTAAGATACTACGCGCGTATATTCGCATTCAGCCACGCTTTAAAGCGAAGCGGAATGCGCCTGCTTTTTGCGCTGCGGTTCAAATTACCGTTTCTTTCAGTTGTGCGAAACTAAATTTCGTTATACAATCAGCCCATGAAGATTTCAGAATTATTATCCAAGGACAAAATTACAATTTCTTTTGAAGTGTTCCCGCCGAAGACCAGTGACAGGTTCTTTTCCGTACTGGAAGCTGCCGGCGGTATCGCCGCCCTGCATCCTGATTTTATGAGTGTCACATACGGGGCTGGCGGAGGAACGAGCGCTTTTACGGCAGATATAGCCGCCGGCCTTCAGGAGACCTACGGCATACCGATCCTTGCGCATCTTACCTGTGTTTCCTCGACGAGAGAGTACGTTGCGAGAATCGTAGAATCCTATATTGAAAAGGGAATCGACAACATTATGGCGCTTCGCGGCGATATTCCGAAGGACGGAAGAATCGCCGAGGATTACAGGCACGCAGCCGAGCTCATCAGGGATATCCGGGAAAAGGGGGATTTCTGTATCGGCGGAGCCTGCTATCCGGAGGGCCACATCGAATGTGAGCACAAAAAAGACGACATCCGCTATCTCCGGGAGAAAGTGGATGCCGGCTGTGATTTTCTCACGACCCAGATGTTTTTTGACAATAATATCTTTTATAATTTTCTCTACCGGGCGAGAGAGGCCGGCATCAGCGTACCGATCGTACCGGGAATCATGCCGATAACCAACAAAAAACAGTTATCCCGCTCGGTGGCCATGTCAGGAACCAATGTTCCGGCCCGCTTCGCTGCGATCGTGGACCGGTTCGGAGATGATCCGGAAGCAATGCAGCAGGTCGGGATCATCTACGCCACGGATCAGATTATTGATCTGATCGCGAACGGTATCAACCACATCCACGTCTATTCGATGAATAAGCCGAAAGTCGCGGAAGGCATTCTCAATAATCTGTCAGCAGTTTATAAAGCATGAGGCAGCGGCCGTCATGCTTTTTTTATGTGCGTTTTCGGATGGTTGATGCGGCTTGCGATAAAAGCGGCGCCGAAGCCGTTGTCGATATTTACGACAGAGACTCCGCT
>CADBRO010000184.1 GCA_902797075.1 uncultured Lachnospiraceae bacterium | reverse complement strand
TACGGGCAGCCGAAGACGAGAGGAGGACAGGCGGGACGGATATGAACCTCACGCGCACCGCTTCGGAAAAGATATTCCGTCGTTTCCCGGAGCTGTGTCCCTCTTACAATTGAATCATCTATCAAAAGCAGGCTCTTTCCGCTGATCAGCTTCTGGTCCGGAATGAGCTTCATTTTTGCGATCAGATCGCGCCGGTCCTGATGGGTCGGCATAAATGAACGCGGCCACGTGGGGGTATATTTCACAAAAGGCCTCGCATAAGGAATGTGGGCTTCGTTTGAATACCCGACGGCATGGGCGACGCCGGAGTCGGGAACGCCTGCGATGCAGTCGGGGACAATGCCCCGCTTCATATCCCGCTTCGCGAGAGCGCTTCCGCAGCGGTACCGTGTGTCTTCCACATTCAGACCCTCGTAATCTGAAGCCGGAAATCCGTAATAGATCCAGAGGAATGTACAGATCTTCATATCGCTGAAGGCAGGCGCGGCCGTTTCCACGGCTTCCGGAGTGATTCTTACGATTTCTCCGGGGCCCAGCTCACGATACTGCTCATAGCCCAGATTGAAAAAGGAAAAGTTTTCGAAGCAGACGCAGAAGCCGTCCTCGCGCCTGCCGATTTCAACCGGGGTGCGCCCGAAACGGTCTCGGGCAGCGTAGATTTCCTTAGGGGTCATAATAAGGATCGTCATGGAACCGCGGATCAGCTCCTGGGCGTAACGGATTCCTTCAACGAAGCTGCTCTTCTGGTTGATCATAGAAGCCACCAGCTCCGTAGGATTAATTCCGCCGCCGCTCATCTCGAAAAAGTGCTGATTACCCAGGGAGAAGAGCAATTCAGAGATTTCCTTCTGGTTATTAATCCGTCCGACGGTTGAAATCGCGAACGTTCCGAGATGGGAACGTATGATCAGCGGCTGAGGTTCATAATCGGAAATGCAGCCGATTCCGAGATTACCTTTCATCTTGCGGATGTCCGCTTCAAATTTAGGACGGAAATAAGAGCTCTCTATATTGTGGATCGCCCTGTCGAATCCTTTTTCACTGTCGTAAACTGCCATTCCGGCACGCCTTGTGCCAAGATGTGAATGATAATCGGTTCCATAAAACAGATCAAAAACGCAATCATCACGCGATGCTACACCGAAAAAACCACCCATTCAAAATCCTCCGGTAGGCTAAGTGAAAAACAGGAAGCGTTTAGAGATTATCGTATATTCAGCGGTTCGTCAAGAATCTTATTTCATAAGATTCGTACTCGGGACAGATCCGGCTGTCATGTTCTCGAAAGAAGTACAACACATTCGACATGAATTGTTTCCGGGAAGAGATCAACGAGTGAATAACGCACAACTTTCCAGCCATTTTCTTTGAGATACTGCATATCAGACACAAAACTCGACGCTTTGCAGGATATATACACCATGTTCGGAATCGGATAATCAATCAGTTTCTTCAGCGTTTTTTCATGAACGCCTTCCCTCGGCGGATCAAGAATAATATAATCCGGCTTTTCCGGCAGCGTGGGAAGCATCTCGAATACGTCGCCTGCTGTAAAATGGCAGTTCGAGAGATTGTTGAGTTCTGCATTCCGCGCAGCGGCTTCGACCGCTTCCGGAACAAGCTCTATACCGTACACTTCCGAGGCGTCTTTCGAAAGAATCTGGGCAATTGTGCCGGTACCGCAGTATAAATCATAGATTACCGGGAGCTTCCCGGAAACGGAAGCCTGGTTGTGGGACATCCGCACATAATTTCTCACGGTATCATAGAGAACCTCTGCACCGGCTGTATTGGTCTGAAAAAAAGAAAACAGCGATATGGAGAATGTCAGCCCGAGAAGCGTCTCAGTGAAGTAATCACGGCCATACAGGCAGTGCAGCTGATCGGCGATCAGTGCATCCGCATAGCGGTCGTCATCGGCGTGCCATATACCTGCGATACTGCCTTCGAGCGGAAGAGCCAGAAGCTTTTCGGTAAGCGGGGAAAAATCACACTGCATCTGAGTCGAAGCGGCGAGGCAGATCAGGATCTCTCCGCTTGTCTCGGAGCGCCTCAACATAAGATAGCGAAGAAAGCCTTCATGTCTCAGCTTATTGTAAAACGGGAGTCCCATCCCGGAACACCAGTCCCTTACAGCAGATGCGATGATCAGCAGATCCCGGTGTGCCAGACGGCAGGTGTCGGCGTCAAGAACCGTATAGCGGGTCCTCGTCTTATGCATGCCGAGCGTCAGGGGACCGTCGATGACTTCATTTCCAAACGAAAGGTCCAGTTTATTTCTGTATTCGAGCTCGTGGGGGATGCCTTTAATGCCGTCAAAAACCGTATCGGAGGATACCACCTGCTGAAACAGTTTCTGTATTTGGGCGGATTTCAGAGTGAGTTGTGACTCATAAGGCACCTTCTGGTAGAGGCAGCCGCCGCATTTTCCGAAATTGTCACAGAAAGGTTCTCTGGTTTCGAGAGGGGACGGTTCAAGCACTTCCAGAAGATGTGCGCTCAGACAGTGATTCTTATTTTTGTAGACCCTGAAGCGGACCTTCTGTCCCTCAATCGTATTTTTAACAATGCCTCTCTGGTCTGTCTCACTTACCGTAAAATGTCCCTTGTTCGGATAGGAGACGGATTCGATCCGCGCTTCGCCTATATCTTTATTTTTCATCTGTATCGTCAACTTTCGGGTGAAATGAAGAACCCCGGCACTGTGCGCCGGGGAACCTGTTTTCGTGATTTCTTTATTCGATGGAAGCCGCAGCCTCTTTGACATCATCTACGATGTCAGCTGCCGCGTCTTTCATATCTTCAGCAGCATCCATAGCCTTTTCCTTGATATCCTCAGCTGCATCCTTTACGGCTTCAGCGGGAGAATCAGGTTCGTCCGACTCTTCGTCCTCAAAGTAGTCATCAAAATCATCGTCAAAATCATCTTCGAAATCCTCGAGATAATCCGGCGTGAAGAATCGGTATACGGCATAGGCGATCGCTGCGACGACAGCTACGAAACCAATGATCGTAAAGATCCTGATCAGCTTATTGTTTTCTTTGTCCATAACACCTACCGTCCTCTCTGCAAAAAGATAGTCATATTATATCACGGAAGTTCTGTGATTTCCACTTAGAATCCTTACTTCTTTCATCTTTAACGATCTTTACAGAAAATGCGGACTGTTATATAATCTTCTATAAATCTGTGACGAGAAGAGTAATCCGGGAAACAAAGACAGAGAGAGACGCCGCGCAGTATAGAAAATGGCACGGGTGGAAGCGTCTTATGCGGGAACCGGACGAAGACCATCTCCGAGAGACCCCAATCCGGTCCGGTGACTCCGTAACCGTCGAATGAGAGGCCGATCATGCGATGACCGGCAATAAGGGTGGAACCGCGCATAACAGCGTCCCTTATATTGTGGAAAGTGCCGCAATATATCGGGCGCTTTCATTATTTCCGAAACAGGAGGATAAAAGCAATGGAACATGAAGAGTTTCTCGAGGTCTACAGACATTCTCTCGCACACATTATGGCGAAGGCCGTGATGGAAATGTTCGGGAAGGAAAATGTCCAGATTGCGATCGGCCCGCAGATTGCCGACGGATGCTACTATGATTTCACCCTTCCGCGCACGCTGAACAAGGATGACTTCAAAACCATCGAGGACAAAATGCGCGAGATCATGAAGCGCAAGGAAGACTGGACAAGAAAAGAAGTTACGAAGGATGAGGCGCTCGCCATTTTCAAGGATCAGAAATATAAGGTTGAGCTGATCAACGACCTTCCGGACGGAGAGACGATCTCTGTCTATTACACCGGCGATGATTTCGTCGATCTCTGCCGCGGACCTCACGTATCGAATTCCGCGGAGCTCTTAAGCGCCGCCTACAAAGTCAAATCAGTTTCCGGCTCCTACTGGAGAGGCGACGAAAAGAACGACCAGCTGCAGAGAATCTATCTCTATGCTTTCCCGGACAAGAAAGCCCTCAAAGAACATCTGGACCTTGTCAAAGAAGCCATGGAGCGCGATCACAAAAAGCTCGGACCGCAGCTCGATCTCGTCATGTTCGATCCTACGGCTCCGGGAATGCCGTACTGGCTTCCGAGAGGCTGGAAGCTTTTCAATGCGCTTCTTAAATACTGGCGTGAAATTCACGAGCTTCACGGATATACCGAAATCTCAGCACCTGTGATCAACAATAAGGAAATCTGGGAGACTTCAGGACACTGGGGACATTATCGTGAAAACATGTTCTGCATTCAGGAAGACGGCGAAGATTACTGGGCTGTCAAGCCGATGAACTGCCCGAATGCCGTCAAAGTATATCAGAGGGATCAGCACAGCTATAAGGATCTGCCGGTTCGTCTGAACACGGTCGATGTCATTCACAGAAAAGAAAAATCGGGCGAGCTGAACGGTCTTTTCCGCGTCCAGCTGTTCCGTCAGGAC
>CADBRO010000183.1 GCA_902797075.1 uncultured Lachnospiraceae bacterium | reverse complement strand
GTATTTCCATTCGTGGCGGTACTGTTCTTTCTTCATAGGCGGCGTTCACTCCGTAATTTCTTCGACGTGGGCCGTGCCGTCCGGAAGGACATAGAAGCAGAGCGCTCCGAATATTTTTCCGTTTTCCGCGGTCACATAATAATCAAAGGAGTCCTGGGAGAAGCCGGAGAAATTCTCCGCCCGCACCCGGAGGAAATACTGTCCCGGTGCCGGAGCTTCACAGGACGCGGTATTTACGCGCAGATCCTCCTCGCTCCAGATGACGTCCTCAAAATTATAGTCCCGGGCTAGATATACGTCGTAGGTAATGTCCTCGGCGTCGAAGTCAAAGGAGTTATCCCAGGTGAGCTTCATGGTTCCGTCTGAGATTTCCGGAACTCCGACGAAGAAGGGAAGCGGTTTTTCCAGAGAGTCGAGATAGTTCCCGTAGTTTTCTTCCGGTTCGTCCGCAAGTGCCGATGCGACGATATCGTAATTCTCCGGAGTGAGCTTCGCGTAATCCCTGTCCGGCATCTCATAGACGTCCGGCTTCACGACGGAGCTGTAGAGCTCTGCGAGCCCGCGGATTCGATCCTTCGTCAGGTAATTCTCCCGGAGGCTGTTTATGGCGTCGTCGAGCGTTTTCCGGAACTCCGCACTTTGGAGGCATCTGCGGAACAGCATGTTCCCCCAGTAGTTGCTGATGCCTGACTCCCAGCTTCCGGACTCGGTATAGTTGCTGAGTCTTCCTTCGGTATTCTCAAGCATAGCGTCATTGTCCCAGGGAAGGATGTACCAGCGGTCGCCATTTTGCGGACAGTAGATATAGAAATTCCGGTTCTGCGTATCTGTGTTGCCCGTAAGGATCATGAACGCCATCCACCAGGCGATGTTCTCCAAATCAAAATACTTCTCAAGGAGATCCGACGTCGGATAGGTGAAATCATTGACCGCCTCAAGCATTTCGATGAGATGGGAGTGATCGGTGTTCCCCTTGCACTCAAGGAGCTGCTCGAATGCCGCTTCGTCGTAGGATGGATCGTCGATTGGTACGATCACATCCTCGTAGCGGTAAAACTCCATCTCGTTGATCTTGTAGAGCCAGCCGTTCCGGTCAAGACCGTGGGCGCGGAGAGCGCGCTTGTTCAGCTGCTCGACCTGCGTGTAAAGACCGTAGTCCTCAAAGTCCGCCGTATCCGCATTTTCACCGGTCAGATCCTTTACGTAGAGGTGAACGAACTGGGTCCGAAGGCTCATGATTTCCGGGATTTTCGACATCAGATCAAAGCCGAGCTTGTTGCGGAAGCGGAGGCCGTCCTGCTGGTGCTTGTTGAGCGCGATCGTCTGGTAATCCCTCCAGGTTCCGCGGTTGTCTTTCAGGCGGATCTTGTAGTTTTTCTGGGTGTACCTCGAGGAGGTCTGCCCGCGGATCTGGACGACGGCGTTCGGCGTGACCTCGCCGTATCCAAGCTCTCCCGGGAGAGGGCCGGTCTCGTCGCCGACCTGGAGGAGGCCGTTTACTCTGTAGCGGTCGACGCCCCATTCTTTATAATCGTAGACGGAATAGGTATTGATCTCTTCCCAGGTATGGTCGGTGCCGTCGGCGCTGTTGCCGCGGGAAACCGTCAGATACATGGTGACGACGCTTTCCGGATCCGTCACTTCGTAAAGAAGGTCTTTATCGCGCAGATGCCCGTCGGCGGAAGATGCGGCCGCCGGGACGCATGCGATGAAGAGGGAGTATGCCAGTACGCCAAATGCGGTTTGTATAAGTCGCTTAAAATTCATGTGTACCACCTTCCAGACGCCGGCTTAAGCTTCTGCCCGCCTTCGTGAAAAAGCCGTTCTTTTCGCCGGAGACGATCGGCTGGGCAGCAAGAATGAAGTACCGGAGTCTTTTTGTGTAATAGTCAAGACGGATGACACCGACAAGGAAAAATGCGATGCCTCCCAGCACGAAGCCGATGCCGAAATACGCCGGATCGAACTTAAGGGAGACAACGGTCATAACCGAGCTTACCAGGGCAAATGCGGCAGACGCCTCAAGCGCGCCGGTATAATCGGTAAAATACAGCAGCATCAGCATGATCATATTTGCGACCGCGTAGAGGCCGTAGCCGATCGTGAGGATGCGGAAGTAGCCGAACATCAGATCGTTGAAGCCGAGCGGCAGGAACTTAAGGAGAAGCTCGCCGACGGAAATCGCGAGGGCAGTGGTGAAAAGCTGCTTAAGAGAAGTATACCAGAGCTCACTTTTCATGACACCCAGCATTTCCTTTTCCGCCTGGAGTATATCCCCGACGGTTCCGCGGTCGTTGAAGAGCGCGAAGTAGCTGCGGTATTTCGGGTAGAAGTTGACTTCCACCGAGACGACGAAATTCACGGTCGTGATCAGCGTCGTCATGTAGGCGATGAGTGCGGGCACGTCGTGGAACGGAGCGCCGAAAAACAGTCCCTTTACCTGAACCTGCAGCGGGCCGAACCACATGATGACGAGGTGGGACATGAGCCCGACCGTCGTAAGAAGCCCCGTGAACGCGAGAGGCAGAAAGCGGTCGACCCAGTGGAGGAAGAAGAACGCGCTCGTGTCTCCCTGCGGGAAATACCGGCAGAGAAGGACCAGATGCCAGAGGAGCATCACCCCGTACCCGATGGTGACGGATAAGAGGACCCCGACCGTGGTCGGAAGGCCCAGGTAGAGGAAGAGCGCTGCAAGCAGCAGCGATACTCCGATCGCCGCGGCCAGGGACAGCATGATTCCCCTGTAGTCCTTGATCGCCGTGAGATAGCTGGTCGCGTTCCAGGTGACGATGAGCTCACTGAAGAACAGAAGACACAAAAGTCCCTCCGTGAGAGTCGCTCCCGAGAAAATGAGGAAGATGCCGTACGCCGTGCAGCCGAAGAAGAGCATGATGCCGGCGGAGCCGAAGAAGGACGAGATAACGGATTCCCTTTTTTCTTCGAACAGCATATCCGCGATATAGCGGGTGACCGCCATGGAGAAGAAGCTGGTCACAAGGAGCGAAGCCAGAAGCGTATAGGTGATCATGCATACGGTCAGCTCGCGGTCAAACTGGCTCCGGTCGAAGTGACTCACCAGCATCAGGATTCCAAGGATCAGGATGACGCCGAGAAGCATCGGCCCCGCGCAGATCAGCGAGGAATAGCCGTAGGCCTTCACCGACGCGAAGAACCCCTTCTTTTTAAACAGTTTTTTCAGCTCAAATCCTACGCCTGCCAAAGTCCTGCCTCCACATCTATATACAGCTGCCTGTATTTTTCAATCATCTGACCGTGCCTGTAGTACATCTCAACGCGTTTCTGCCCGATCTTTCCCATTTCAAGGCGCGCCGTCCTCGAGGAGCACATTTTTTCCATCGCGTCCGCGAGCGCCTGGCGGTGCATCGGCGGAACACAGTATCCGGCGCTTCCGAGGGCGTCCCCCTTTTCGCCGAAAATCAGCTCCCTGCAGCATCCGACGTCCGTCGCGACGACGGGAAGTCTGGCCGAAAATGACTCAAGAATCGAGAGCGGCTGCCCCTCGGAAATACTGGTTAGGATCGTGAAATCGAGCTTCGGGAAATACTCCGTGATCATGACGCGTCCGGTCAGGATCACATTTTCACTCAGATGAAGCTGTTCGATCAGTTCGCGGCACTCCCTCGCGTAGTCCTCGTCGTCGACGCCGCCCATGATGTGAAGGCGCACGTTCGGTACCCGCGAGGACAGCTCGAAGAACGCGTAGAGCATGGTTTTTATATCCTTGATCGGAGCGAAGCGAACAACGGCTCCGATATCGATCATGCCGTCGTCCTCCTTAAGGGGAAGACTGCAGAAATTTTCAAATCGTACGCCGTTTGAGATCACGCGGCAGATCGACGGATCGCAGCCCATCTCGATCTGGGTGCCGCTCGCCCGTCCGAAAAGGCTCGTGACGCGGAACGCCCTTTTGTAAATGGCGTCCGAAAGCATGTAGTAAAACTGGATCCATCTCGATTTGAACGTCGGCGTTACCCAGTCCGCGCGGATGATTTCCTCCTCCCTTTCGCGGGAGTAAATGCCGTGCTCGGAGAGGAGCACCGGCTTTTTGTTGATATACCCCCCGAGTATTGCCAGAAGCCCTCCGTAGCCGGTACAGATCGCGTGGTAGGCGTCCGCTTCCGGAACAGGCGATCCCATGAGATAGAGCACCGGGAGCAGCATGGAGCGCATCGTGTGAAATGTATCCGCGAACGGAATGTACGGATATTCCTGAAGACAGATCCCGGTCAGGAGATCGAGCGCGTATTCGCTCTTCAGAAAGGACATGGGGTTTACATGTCTCTTCTGATAGAGATCAAACAGGCATTCCCAGTCGGGATGCCCGCAGTCCATAAGCTCTTTAAGAGCTTCGAGCTCGCGC
This sequence comes from uncultured Lachnospiraceae bacterium, assembly GCA_902797075.1. Lineage (GTDB taxonomy): Bacteria > Bacillota > Clostridia > Lachnospirales > Lachnospiraceae > Chordicoccus. The sequence continues at coordinate 3,754 of CADBRO010000183.1, read as the reverse complement.
CCGGAAAAATGGACGCGGCGTTTTCCGTCGTCCTCTATGCGGAGCGCGTCATCGAGGAAAACCTCGGTGACACCGGTAACATTTTCCGGAAGTTCATAGACGAATTTTCCCCGCTGTTTCGCCTCGGCGCCGATCACCCAGAGACAGAATTCCACGTCAGGCATGCCCTGGATGTACTGATGCATCCAGGTGGAGACGCCGCCGTGCACGTAGGGGTATGAACCTTCGAGAACAAGGCATATCTTCATTTCGGCTCTCCTTCAAGGGTGATGTCGACGGTTTCACTGTCTGCGGTCAGAAGGTACAGCGAACCGGTCAGGGGTTCCAGCGTGCCGCCTTTGACGTCCCCGGGGGTCTGTCCGTTCAGTCTCAGGAACAGCAGGCACCGGTCCTCGAAATTTCCGATCTCAAGAGCAAGATGGTTTCCGCTGACTTCTTTTTTGACGACAGCTTTGCTGTAGCGCTGGATCTCAGCCGAAAGCTCTGATCCGGTAAGTCTCCGGATGGACGGGGCGGCTTTGAAGAGCCAGTCGAACATCCATGTGAGATTCCCCTTCAGCTTTTCCCAGCCAAGAGCCGCTCCGCGGTCCTCGTCCAGCAGATCATCGGGGTGGATAAAGTGGTTGAATACGTAGTGCATGTTGAGCTCGGAAAGCGCCACCAGCCGCTCGTAATCCCCCATCATGGCGCCGGATACGAAGCGGGGCTGCTCTACGGTGCCGTCTTCCCGCACGCCGAATTCCTGCGTATAAGCAAAGTCGCCCGGGAAATAGGTGCTGGCGACCGTCCGGATCTCCGGAATTTCCGCCAGAACGCTGAGGCCGTCTTCGGAAATGACATTCGACGGGGGAACGTAGACGGAACGCTCCGCGGTCGGGAACATTTCATCGGCAAATGCGATCAGTTCCTTTACGGCTTCTTTCATGGATTTATGATCCCGCCAGGTATTATAGGGGAGAACGTCACCGTAATCGGTGCCATCGAGGCAGAGAGGCTGGTGATTATAGCCGTGATATCCGAGTTCTCCGCCGAGATGGAGAAGCATGTTTCCGAAATACTGGAAGCGCGCGGTATCCTTCTGCCGCTCCGGCTCGGATTCCGTGTCGTCTCCGTAGTTTTCGATGATGACGCCGGTATAGCGGATACCGTGTTTTTCCGCGATCGACAGCGTGTCCGGCCACCAGACGTTCACGTAGAAATCCGACGTCGTCATGGCGTAGTCCCGCCAGATGTACTCTCCGTTTCCACCGGGAACCGGGGATGGAAAGTCGTCGAGATAGAAGACTGCCCCGTCCAGGACCGGCCAGACGCAGACGTCCTCCAGAAGGCTGACGGACGCAGCGAAGATCCCCCTGTCGGCTTTTTCGTAAATGCCGATATTATCGACGACGAACCGTCCTTCTCCGTACTCCCGGCTCCACACGAGGGGAACATGGTTTTTCGCTGTCTCTGCGTAAACCACGGTCTGTTCGTCGAGCTGGACCGCGAGAGAAGAATCAAATGCGTCCGGGATCGGATAGACCTCGCCGCCGCCGATCATGAAATCGGGATCGGGAACAAAGCTTTCGGCTGTTACCTGATTGTCTCCGGCGTTGAGTACGCCGAGCTTCTGCGAGACCAGGTTGAAATACGTATCCTTCCCGGGAGTCAGGGCAAAGAGGGCGCGCCCTCCTTCCCGCACCCAGTCGGTCAGCGTAAGGATGTCCTCTCCAATGCGGTCAAAGGAAGATATAAGGACAATGCAGGTGCTGTATGGAGCGGGATCCGGCATTGCCTCCACCGCGAGATCGGCCATGTCATAGCCGATCTTCATGTCAAGAAGTATCTGCCGGAATTCCGTAAGCGCGGCTGCGCTGTCCGCATTTTCACTGTCGGCGAGCACGAGGCAGTCCTTCGGAAGACCGGCAGATACTTCTGCGGCGGTCATGGTTTTTTCCGCGGCAAGCGGGGCGACGGAAGGCGTATTGTTTCCGTCGGTCTTGATTCCCGCGCGCTCTGCGGACAGAATCGCCGTGATCAGTATATAGATTCCGAGGATTCCGAGGAGATCCCGGAATCTGAAGAAATGTCTGAATTTAATCATGTCTGGTCCTGCTTCCCGTAAAGAACTCTGTCTGCTCCCGGCCCTTCCGGCTGAAATAGACGCCGTCTTCCTGCGCCTTCCGGATGCATTCCCTGAGCTTGTCCCCTTCGCGGAGGATTGCGTGGCATTCCATCTCAAGAAGCCGCGGTTCCTCGAGCTTCGGCCACGTCTTCACCATGCGGGCGATCTCGCTCTGGGCGGTCTCATATGAACCGAGAAGAATCAGCTGCCGGACATATCTCTCCGAAATTTCAGGGGAGTCATCTGTGAGGGTGCGCTTCCGGAGAAGCTTCACAAGCTGGCTTCTTGCGATCTTTTCGGCGCGTCCCTCCAAAAGTCCCCGGGAGAGATACTCCTCGAGGTAATCGGAGTATTCCGTGATCAGGGCGGCGTCATCCGGCGCGGCAGCGAAGGCATTTTCATAGCGCTGCAGACGGATGTCGTGCTGTTTGCTCATTTCCGCCATCGCGGTGGTGGCGTAATGGACGACCTCCGTATCGTCGCCTGAGCGGGCCTCGATCAGCGCCTGGGCGTAGCGCCCCGGCGAATCGTTCAGGATGTCGAGCATCATATTGCGGCGGACGCCGGAGGGCGCCAGCATGAGAACCTCATTGAGAGGCGCTACGTCCTTTTCAGCGGCCGTATCCGGCGTAAGGCTCTTAAAAATCTCGTCGTCGATTCTGAGCTTTTCCATCGGTATGTCGGCGACTCCGTCCTTTCCTGCTGCCACATGAAAATGGAGAAAGAGGCAGGCGAGCGCTCCCCAGAATGGAATAAACAGGATAAACGGCGCGATATACGGCTTGACCTTCAGTATCCCGCAGGCCATGAGGGCGAGAAAAACACCCGTGACCGCGAGATGAATCACAAGCGCAATGAGCGCGGCGTGCTGTGTCATGGCTGTTCCTCCCCGTCATCTGCGGCAGGCGCAAGAAGGGCGGCTGTCTCCTCGAAGTCGGCGTCGCGGAGGGTGATACTAAGAGCTGCGAAACGGTCTCTCATGATGCTGACGCCTTCCGGTGTGGACTGGGAGAGGAGGAGATACAGCGTATCGTCCTTAAGCCCGAGGATATCATTTTCACGGATCCTGCTTGCAATCGCGCTGCTTATTTCTTCCGGCGTCATGCTGTCCGAGGTCAGGCGGTGAAGCGAGTAGCTGGCGATTTTTGCCTGATTCATGGAATACGCGGTTTCGATCTCCTCATAGAGAGCTTCCGGCTTCAGCATCGAAGTCCCTTCGTAGTACCGGTCTGTCCGTGTGGCAGAGAGATAGTCATAGGACCGGAGCAGCGACGTCGAGATAAGTCCTGTCAGGATCTTCAGAAGATTTGAGTAGTACAGGGTCATCTGGCCGAAAGCGGCGTCCCATATCATGACAAGAAGCACGATCTCCCGGTCGCGGACAACTCCGCACACATACATGGGCATATCCCGCCGCGCTTCCGAGTTGATCCATATGCCGGATTCACGGATGTCCGCAAGAACGTCTTCGTACGCCTGAAGAGACAGAGAACGCCTGGCATCCATATCTCTCGAGGATGCCTCAAGACGGGCGAAGGCTTTGTTGTGGCCGACCGAATAGATCGTGACCGTGTGATTGGCCATGATTTCCTCGATGACCGACATTGCGTGCATATAGATGAGATGCGGGGAGATGACGTCCAGCTGCTG
>CADBRO010000182.1 GCA_902797075.1 uncultured Lachnospiraceae bacterium | reverse complement strand
TATCAGGCAGGTGATTTTGAAAGGGCTGACGCGGTGTCAGCCCTTTTCTGTATGTGACGCGGGAAGAACTGTCATAGCGTCACCCTTGCGGCAATATAATATGGGAAGGGTCGGCGAGCACAGGAAATCAGTCCAGTCCGAACATGACCTGTGCGATTCTTTTCCCGGCTGCTGTTTTGAATATGCGGTGAAGGCACTCCGTCTTTTGGCTGTCACTCATCTCATTTTCATAGAAATTGACAAGGAAATCCGCCTCGACAAGAATCTGATAGTCAATGCCGTCGATTCCGCTGAAGGTGTGGTGATGGCCCACGAGGTACGCGACCCTTTCGGCGTCATTTTTGTCGAAGCCGGTTTCTAAAAGAAACTCCCGCGCCGGATCGATTCCCTCTTTTTCCTGAAGCGGCCCAGCATCACTTCCGTATTTTTCGAGCGCGGGCTTTATCCCGATATCATGGACAAGGGCGGCGGCTTCCGTGACGAGCTGAGTGTGTTCGTCAAGTCCTTCCATTATCCCGATGTGCCTCGCAAAGCTGTGAACTTTAACGAGGTGCTGGATCCTTTTCGGACATTCGGCTTCATAATCAATCATTTTCTCGTATAGAGTGTTCAGCATGATGTTTCCTTCGACCTCCGTTTTTTATCATGAACAGCAGATATTATATTTATCCGGATAATGCATATATAACATGAGGGATTGTTTCGATCAAGTGAGCGAAAGCGGTTTTTCTCTTTTTCGGAAATGCGGTTGCATACTCATTTTCCGCAGCCGTATATGTTGAGCAAGAATTGATTGTTGTATCCGGACTGATTGCGATATATAATTTTCCCCGCTGCTAATCTGACATAAACCGGCAAGGGGTATTTTTTCATGACACGTGATATGACAAAGGGCTCGCCCACGAGGCTGCTCCTTATTTTTCTTCTCCCGCTGCTGATTGGGAATATTTTTCAGCAATTTTACAGCCTGGTAGATTCAGCAATCGTCGGCCGCTATGTCGGATCCGGAGCGCTGGCGGCGGTCGGCGCGTCCGGTCCCGTGAATTTCCTGTTCTTCTCATTTTGCGGAGGACTGTCAAACGGCGGAGGTATTGTGGTCTCCCAGTATTTTGGCGCCAAAAACGACAGGAGTGTAAAATTCGCGATATCAAATTCCGCGTATCTTGTACTTGCGACGGCCTGCCTTATGGGACTCATCGGTTTTCTGACGTCCAGATCAATTCTCGGCCTGCTTCGGACTCCCGATGACATTATGGAAAATGCGGTCATTTACATGCGCGTGTGCTGCCTTGGCGTGCCTGCGGTCGGAATTTATAATTATATTTCTTCAATGCTGCGCGCGCTGGGCGATTCCAGGACTCCATTGCTGTTCCTGATCGGAGCCAGTGCGCTGAATATTGTGCTTGATCTCATTTTTATACGGAGCTTTTCCATGGGAGTATACGGGGCTGCGCTGGCGACGGTCATTTCGCAGGCTCTTTCGGGAATTCTCTGCATATTGTACGCTTATATCACAAATCCCTATTTCCGCTTAAAGGCGGAGGATCTGAAACCGCACCCGCCGACAATGCTGAACATTCTGCGTCTGGGATCAACTCTGGCGTTTCAGTATTCACTGATCGCGATTTCGACGATGGCGCTTCAGAGCGTCGTCAATTCCTTTGGCTCGGTGGTTGTCGCTGCATTTACGATTACGAGCAGGATCGAGCAGATCGTGCATCAGCCGTTCAGCTCGCTCGGTACTGCGATGTCGACGTATTCCGGACAGAATTTCGGCGCAGGCAATAAGGACAGGATTTATCTCGGATGCAGAAAGGGTATGCTGATTATGGCGGTGTATTCATTTTCGCTGATCCCTGTCATGTATCTTTTCGGGCATTTCTTCAGCGGGATTTTTACGACAGATGCGGAGGTTCTTCACTATGCGGGAAGTGCGCTGAGGCTGACCAGCCTGTTCTATCCGTTCCTCGGTGTCATCTATGTGACGAGGGGCGTGTTAAATGGCATCGGCGACGCCATGTTTGCCTTCATTAACGGCATCGTCGAAGTGATCGGAAGAATATCGATTCCGCAGTTTGTCACGGCGATTCCGCCGGTCGGAGCCTGGGGAATCTGGATCTCTGCGGGTCTTGTGTGGGCTGTGAGCGCCGCGGCGTGTCTTATGCGTTATCTGGGCTGGCGCCGGAAGACGGAAGCAGCACCGCAGGGTGAACCGTGTGATCAGCCGCTGTAAGCGGCCATGGTTCACGAACAGGCAGCGCAGCGGATTGCGCGTGTCCGCTTTACATGGAAGATGAAAAGCATCAAAAAGGGAGGCCGCATCAGTTGAGAAATCAACTGATGCGACCTCCCTGCTGCGTAACAGAAAGATTCATGGCGAATGCGTCTCCGCAAAAAGCGGAGTCCGGCTTTGTGTTCTTATGCCGCCTTGCTTTCGGAGGCAGCAGTTCCGGCTGTTTCTTCTGCAGCCGCATCAGCGGCGGCAGCCCCGTTTCCGTCCGATTCATAGGGCACAAGCGCTGTGGTAATATCTTCAAGCCATGAGTGGCCGTTCGCGCGCAGGGTCGTCTCAAGCGCATTGATGACTACACTCCGCACATGAAGTCT
>CADBRO010000181.1 GCA_902797075.1 uncultured Lachnospiraceae bacterium | reverse complement strand
CTGAACGGCTATGACGGATACGCGACATTTGACAGAATTGAAATCTCCGATCCGCAAGGCCTGGCGGGAAGCAGTTATATCTATAAGATTACGGAAACGGGCGTCTCCACAGACCAGGCCAGCGAGTGGCAGATCAGTACCGCGCCTGTCTACGCGAAAGTTACTGTAAGGGATAACGGCAGTACTTTAATCAGATATTACACGGACGAAGCGTGCACACAGAATGAGTCGACATTCGGCCCCATCGAGAATACCTATATTGCTCCGCCGATGCCGCCCACACCGATCCGTGTCGGCATCAAGGTGACGAAGGTTCTCCAGGTCAGAAGAAACTGCGTGATCAAGGACGAGAATCACAATACGTCGGATTTCGTATTTGATCTTGAACCGCAGACATCCGGACGCGAAAGCGACAAGGACCAGGTAACGATCACTGATCCGGGAGCGCGCTACGAGAAGGCTGACGTCACGGATTCGCGGGGAATCGTCCAGTACCAGGGATACAAAAATGAAGCGACCTTCAAGCCGCTCCGCTTTACGGAACCGGGTTCCTACGTCTACCGGATTACCGAGGAAGACCTCGGAGCTACCGGCTATATCTATTCTCCTTCCGTCTACACTCTTACGATCAATATCGGAGTTGACGAGAAGAACAACAAGCTGACGGCATCGGTCGTCCGTGAGCGCACAAGCGGCGGAAAGACTACCAAGGCGGGAAGCATCACATTTACAAACCGCTACTCACCCGAGCCGATTACCGAATCAATCCGCGTGACCAAGAATGTCCAGGGATCGCCCAGCAGAAGCGAGACCTTCACGTTTGTTCTCGGACAGCTCGCGTGGGAGACGGATGCGAGCGGAAACCGTACCGCCGTATTCCCGGAGCTGGACCGCGTCACCATCACAGGTTCCGGTTCCGCAAACTTCAAAGAGCGCACCTACGGCATACCGGGAACCTATACGTATCAGATTAAGGAAATCGCCGGAAACGGAAATTATCTCTATGACCGGAGTCTCCAGTACGTAACGATCACGGTTACGGATAACGGCGGCGTCCTTGAGAAGACGCTGACCAACACAAGGACAGGTGAGGTATTTACCGGCGCCGCATTTACCAATACATACGTCAGCGGTTCCGTATCCTTCTATAAGGTGCGCGCGGACAAGCAGAACCAGGGCGTAAAGGACGCCGTCTACGAGATCTACGGCATCGCGGCGGACAGAAACAGCAGTGATTATCAGCGGTATGCAAATGAGCTCTACCCGCGCGGCGTCGTCGATTACAGCCATCTGACCCGCGTCGGAACCGCAGTGTCTCAGTCGAACGGCAAGGTGACATTTGAAAATCTGATGGCAAATACCTTCTACGTGATCCGCGAGGTCGAAGCGCCGAAGGGATACCAGATTTCGAAGAATCCGATCATTATTCACACCGCATACGTGAACGGACGGTTCGGATACACCATCACGAACAACGGACAGGGTACGGCGGGACGCGATGCTTCGATGAATATCATCAAGTGGTTCGAGCACCGCGTAAAGGTTATCATCAACAAGAAGCGCGCAAATGGCGAGCTCCTCGCCGGCGCCAAGCTGAGACTTATCGATACGACGACGGATCAGCCGGTTGAAGCCTGGACGTCAAAGAGCACGTCCGGTCACCAGATCGTCGTGAAGCTTCAGACGGGCAGAACCTACAAGGTGGTTGAAACCGCAGCTCCGAGAGGCTTCAAGAAAGCAGCTGACACGGAATTTACAGTCACTGCGGTAGCGGTCGGAAGAGAGGATTATGTTCAGACCGTCGATATCATCGACGAGGCGACGGGCGGAAGAGATGCCAGCGGCTCCGGCGGAACAGGAAGAGGAAGCGGAAACGGAAACGGCTCCGGAACGGGAACGACCGATGAATCAGGAGTCGAAACGATGTCCGGCGTATCAGGAGCATCAGGAGTGTCAGGCGTTTCGGGAACGACGTCAGGCGGAAATGCAACGAGAACGGACGGAAGCCGCACCGGCGACACAAGCCCGATTATCCAGTGGCTGGTGATTCTGATTCTTGCTGCAGCGGCAGTAATCGCAATCCTCGTGATCGGCCGCAAAAAAAGACGATGAGGAAATGAAACCATGAAAATCATTATTGCCGGAGTCGGCAAAGTCGGGGCCATGCTCGTCATGCAGCTGTCTGCAGAGGGGCATGACCTGACACTGATTGATAAAGATCCGAATGCTCTCGAGTCCACGATGGAGCGCTACGACGTCATGTCCGTGACCGGGAACTGCGCATCGATGGAGGTGCTGAGAACCGCGGGCGTTATGGACGCGGAGCTCCTGATCACGATGACAGGCGCGGATGAGCTTAACCTTCTGTGCTGCATGACCGCGCACGGAATGAACCCGAAGCTTTATACAATCGCGAGAATCCGCACGCCGGATTATCTGGAATCTACTTACGCGCTGAGGAAAATGTTCGCGCTCTCTCTGACGGTCAATCCGGAGCGTCAGACCGCGCGAGAGATTGACCGGCTGCTGCGCTATCCGGGCTTCCTGAAAAGGGAGCCTTTTGCCAACGGTCTCGTTGAAATCGTGGAAATCAGGGTCGATAAGAACAGCCCCTTAAAGGATGTGCCGCTCTCCCAGTTCAGCAGCGTGGTGCAGACCCAGGTCCTGATCTGCGCCGCTGTCCGGGACGGCAAGGCCATAACTCCGACCGGAGATTTCGTGGTCAGGGAGGGAGACAGGCTGTTTGTCACGGCTTCCGCCACGAACCTTTCGGCACTTCTTCTCAGCATCGGACTTGCTCCGCCGAAGATCAAAAACGTGATTATCATCGGCGGCGGGAGAAACTGCTATTATCTGACACAGATGCTTCTTAAAGAAGGCATACGCGTGAAGATTATCGAGAGGGACAGGGCGAGATGCGAGCATCTTGCAGAAGTGCTTCCCGGAGCTACGATCATTCAGGACGACGCGTCGACTTCCGCGGTGCTTGACCGCGAAAAGATCAGACAGGCCGACGCCGTGATTACGATGACCGGTCTTGATGAGCTGAATATCATGCTGTCAATGTACGCGAACCAGCAGAAGGTTCCGCAGGTGATCACGAAGCTCGGCAGAGCTGAGAACATGGAGCTGATCGGCGTGCTGCCGGTAGGCGGAATCGTGAGCCCGAAGGAGCTCTGCTGCAATACGATTACCCGTTATGTCCGCGCCATGAAGAATCAGGTCGGCGCCGCCGTCACGGTACATACCATCGCGGACGGACAGGCCGAGGCCATCGAGTTTATTATTGACGCAAATACGAAGCATATCGGCGAGCCGCTGAAACAGATTTCGCTGAAGAAAAACATACTTCTGGCGTCGATCACCCACGGAAGGAACATCATTATCCCGCACGGCGATTCCATGTTCCAGCTGGGAGACCGAATTGTGGTCGTTTCTTCGAACGGGCAGCTGATCCATCAGGTCAATGACATTTTCATGGCCTGACAGGGAAAAATCAGGGCGACCGTTTCTTTGCGAGTAAAGAAACGGCGCGGTATTTACGGGAGGCTTTGTGAACTACAGGATCATATTCCGGATCCATGCATGGATTCTCGGATTTGACGCGGTATTTATGCTTCCGGCGCTGATCATATCGGCCTGTACCGGCGATATGCCGGCGGTAAAGGGATTTGCAGCAGGGATATTGATTTCGATAGCGGCTGCGGGATTTCTGGCGTTTGTATCGCGGAAAGCCGAGCGCCGTTTTTTCGCGAGAGAAGGCCTTGTCGCTACCGGCCTGGCGTGGATCGTGCTGTCTTTAGCAGGCGCGCTCCCATTTTGGATTTCCGGAAGAATACCGAATTTCTTTGACGCGTTTTTTGAAATTGTTTCCGGCTTCACGACAACCGGAGCTTCGGTTGTCGCTGACGTCGAAGCCCTCGGAAAGGGGCTTCTTTACTTCCGCTCCTTCAGCCACTGGGTAGGCGGCATGGGAGTTCTGGTTTTCTTCCTCGCGATTATTCCCGCGGGAGGAAAACACGACGGCTATATGCTGCATATCCTGAGAGCTGAGTCTCCCGGACCGTCGGTCAACAAGATGGTTCCGAAGATGCGGCAGACCGCCGGAATTCTTTATATTATGTATTGCACGCTGACTGTGCTGGACGTGCTCATGCTCCTCGTATTCGGGCGGATGGAAGTTTTTGACGCGTTCTGCATCGCGTTCGGAACTGCCGGAACCGGCGGCTTCGCCGTACTGAACAGCGGACTTTCAACTTACACGCCGGCGGCGCAGGATATCACGACCGTATTCATGCTTCTTTTCGGCGTTAATTTCGGGCTTTATTATATGATGGTCATGCGTCAGTTCAAAACCGCCCTGAAGGACGAGGAACTGCACGCTTACTTCGGAATCGTCGCCCTCGCGGTCGTATGTATCGCGCTCAACATCTGGCACAGGATGCCGGAGGCTATGAATCTTGAGTCGACGATCCGGCATTCAGCGTTCCAGGTCGCCTCAATCATCACGACGACCGGTTATTCGACGGTGGATTTCGATCTCTGGCCGGGATTTTCAAAGGCGATACTGATGTGTCTGATGTTCGTCGGCGCGAGCGCCGGCAGCACGGGCGGCGGCATCAAGGTTGTCAGGGTGACGCTGCTTTTCAAAAGTATCAGAAGAAATGCGCACCAGATCTTCCATCCGCATGAGGTCCGCGTGATCCGCATGAACGGCGCGAGAGTCAGTGAGCAGACGGTTACGAACGTTACGTCCTATCTCGCAGCTTATGTGATCATTGTGATCGGAAGCTTCCTCCTGATCGCGGCTGACAGGGGCAATTTTTCGCTTACAACGGATTTTTCCGCGGTCATGGCGACGTTCAATAACATCGGGCCGGGCTTCGACCAGGTCGGCGCGACACAGAATTTCTCCGCCTTCAGCAATTTCTCAAAAGTGATTCTTTCGCTTGACATGCTGTTCGGCAGACTGGAGATTTTCCCGATCCTCGCTCTGTTCTCCGCAAGCACTTACAGAAGGACATAACGGAGCATATACACTATATGGGCTGCATCTGCCGGAAGATACAAAACCTGGGGGTTGCAGTCGGAAAAGCGATAAGAGTATAATTGTCAAGGTGAAATATATAGTTTTCGATCTTGAATGGAACCAGTCGCCCTGGGGGAAAAGGGGCGAGATAGAGAGGTTTCCCTTCGAGATTATAGAGATAGGCGCCGTAAAACTGAATGAGAACCGTGAAATCGAGGATACATTCCGGGCGCTTGTCCGGCCGCAGGTTTACACAAAGCTTCATTTCGGCACGCGGGCTGTGATCGGCCTTACCGAAAAGGATCTTGCCGGCGGGATTCTGTTTCCCGAAGCGGCGGAGTCATTTTTTAAATGGTGCGGCGACGACGTCAGATTCTGCACATGGGGGAGCGCGGACCTGACGGAGCTTCAGCGGAACCTGAAGTTTTACAGCATGCTCGATAAGCTTCCGGGACCGGTGTTTTATGAGGATGTCCAGAAACTGTTTGCGATCGCGTATGAGACAAGATCCGTAAGGAGAGCACTGAAATACGCGGTTGAGTATCTGGAAATACCCGAGACGGGTGAGTTTCATATGGCGAAGGAGGATGCCTTCTATACGGCGGAAATCTTCCGGAGGATTCCCACGGAGGTGCTCGGTAATATATCCGTTGACTGCTACCAGAGCCCGAAGACGCGGGACGATGAGGTCTTTCTCCGATTTGACAACTATGAGAAGTTCGTGACAAGGGAATTCGGCACGAGGGAGGAACTTCTTGAGAACCGGGAAGCGACAGCGGTGCACTGCTTCATCTGCAGGAAAAATGTAAGGCGGGTCATCCGCTGGTTTTCCGACGGAAGCGGTCATCAGCTTGCTGTCGGGCGATGCCCGGAGCACGGGTTTGTCAAAAGCAAGCTGCGAATCAGAGAAAATGGCGAAGGGAGAATATACGGCGTCAGGACTACCAAGATGATCAGCGAAGAAGACGCGGTACGAATCCGTAAGAAAAAGCTGTATTTAAAGACAAAACGACAAAATAAACGTAAAAAGTGACATCAATGTTCACACAATTGTCCGGAACATGGTGTTATAATTGTTTTTGTCCTTCAAGCTGAAAGTCATGAATAGTCTGCAAGCGTTCTTAAGGGAGCATAGGGGGGTATTTTGAAGAAACGTAACCAAATTGTAAGCGCACTGCTTACGGGGATGCTCGCCGGGGGAGTTGCTTCGGCAACTGTGAGCGGAACTCCTCAAAGTGTGGCTGCATATGATGAGACAATGTTCTCCGAGGATGAAAGCACGGAGGAATCCGACTACTTCGGGGAAGATGATGAAGAAGAGGACTACGAGACAGACAGTGAATCCTATGAGGAGACATTGTCTGTTTCTGATGAAGAAGATTCTTCGGAGGAGGAGACGGATGAGAACGTCTCTGACACCGAAGATGCTGATGCTTCCGGGGAATCCGCCCCCGAATCTTCCGAAGCTGCTGCCGGTACGGAATCCGGTACGAGCGGTACGGAATCCGGTACGAGCGGCACGGAATCCGGCACAAGCGGCACAGAATCCGGCGCGGCCGGCACAGAGTCTGGTACGAGCAGTACAGAATCCGGCACGACCGGAACGGAAGGCGACGGCGCGGGAGAAACTGTACCGGACGACGGTCTGACCGAGGAAGAGCGCCGGCTTCAGGAAGAGGAAGAAGCCAGACGGAAGGCTGAAGAAGAGGCAAAAGCCGCAGAGGAAGCCCAGCAGGCGGAGATGGAAGCTGCCGCAGAGGCTGACGAGAAAGCCCTCATCGTCGAGGAAGAGCAGGAAGCGGAAGATGCCAAAAAGCGCGAGGCGCAGGCAGCCGCTGACGCGGAAGAAGCGAAGAAGCGCAAGGAGATTGAGGATCAGAACAGAGAAGCTTCTGAAAAACTGAGAGATCTGCGCGACGCCGAACTTCGGAAAGAAGAAGAAGAGGAAGAGGAAAAGAAGAAAAAAGAAGAAGAACTCGCGGAGGCAAGACGCGCGGGTTATGCTTCCTATATTTCAGGTTACGCGAGCTCGTCAAGATTCTATACGGGAACCTATTTTGTATCCGAGGCGCAGAGAAGACTTGCGCTTAATCTCGGATTCAAGCAGGTGGCGAAGAAGTATGCAATCCCGGCGAATGGATATGTCAATATCCGCGAGGGAAGAAATGAAGACGCGAGAATCGTCGGCGTTCTTGAAGCGGGAAGTCTCTGCTTTATTCTTGATGACGGCAATGACGCCTGGTCATTCGTCGAATCCGGAGATGTCCGCGGTTTCGTTAAGACGGATCTTCTGACCCGCGGCACCGAAGTGGATCAGCTTGTCGAGAAGACCGGTGAGAGCCGCATGAGGCTTGCGGTCCAGAAAATCGATCCTCTTGAAAATGAAGCCTACCGCTATACGCTGACGACGACCAAGGACGTCTCGGCGCTGATGTCGAATCTTGTCAATTCGTCTGTCAGCCGTGACAACGTCGTTCAGTTCGCGAGACAGTTTATCGGAAACCCGGTTGTATGGGGCGGAAACTCGCTTACGTCGGGAACAGACTGCTCGGGACTTACACAGCAGGTTTACGCGCATTTCGGCATTTCCATCCCGCGCGTATCCTATGAACAGGCCAAATCGGGCGTCAGAATTCCGGTGTCGGAGGCGATGCCGGGCGACCTGATCTTCTATGCGAGAAACGGCGTCGTATATCACGTCGTTCTGTATACCGGTGACGGAAAAGCCGTCAATGCCGGATCAACCACAAGCGGAATCGTTCTTTCGAACGTTGACTATGACAACGCCTGCTGGGCCTGCCGTTTCATCGATGACAACGGCGAAAACAGCGGTCCTTCGACACAGGCTTCACAGCTTGTGGCGACCGGACGCGAGGCTTATGACGGCGACGAGGCTTCAAAGGCGCAGATTATCGAAGCGCTTGCCCAGGCCAGCGAAAAAGAGTGGGAGGAGATCGGCTTCTGCCGTTCCGTCCTGATTGCCCAGACGATTGAGGAAAGCGGCTGGCTCGCATTCCACAATACGGGATCCGGCATTCAGGCGACGGACAACAACGTCCTCGGCATGAACGTGGATCTTCTTAACGACCGCTGGATCAGTCCGTGGAGCGGCGCTTCGATCAGCCGTCTGGTTCCGCAGTATGTAAACGGGCAGATCGTGTACGGCTTTGAGGACATGCGCGTCTATCAGGACATCGAGTCCTGCATGGTGGACTACGCAGCCTTCAAGATCGGCCTCCATCCGGAGCTGAGAGGTGTAAATGACATCGACGCAGTCATTGATATCGGACTCCGCGGCTATGCGACAAACCCGGCTTACAAGTCCAATATCAAGCTTCTGATCGATAAGTACGACCTCACGAAATATGACAAGCCGTTTGTCATCGACGACGACGATACTGTCGTGAACGGAGAAGAAGGAGTCGACTACACGGCGGATGGCAGCACTGAATCTGTTCCGGAGGATCTTCCGGAAGATCTCACGCCTGAGGCTCTGAATCCGGATTCCTTCGCGGAAATTCCCGAGACAATTCCGGAAGACCAGGAAAGTTTCCCGGAGCTTCCCGAGACGGAAGAAGAGGAGAGCTTCCCGGAAATTCCTGAGACAACTCCCGAGGAGCAGGAGAGCTATCCGGAATATTCCGAGACGGTTCCCGAGGAGCAGGAAAGCTATCCGGAGTATTCCGAAGATGAATACGAAGACGGGAGCGAACCTGACAGCGAAGATTCCTATGATTTCTCCGGCGAGTTTATCCCGGAAGACGCGGGAAATGGCAGCTTTGACGCATCCGGCGAGGGAGAAGCGGACGAAGTCTTCGGCGAGAGTTATGACGATACCGACGCCGTCGAGGTCACTTCGGATACATACCGTTCGGACAATATGAATTACACGCCCGCGCAGATGGAGCTTATCTGGGCAATCGTCGCCGAGGAAGATGACATCAGCTACGACGGCGCGCTTGCCGTAATTTCCGCGGCAATGAACCGCGCGGATCAGAATTTCGGCGGCTTCGGAAGGACTGCGTACGATCAGCTGACCGCTGACGGCCAGTACTGCTATTCTCCGAGCGTCGCGGATCCGATCTATTATCAGAGAAGACTCGGCGGAAATGTTCCTGACTTCGTAAAGCAGGCTGTAGAGGACTGCCTGAGGAAGGGAATCAGGAGCCACTCCTACAACACCTTCTCATCCACTTCGGTGGCCGGCGGCGTGCTGATCGGTTCCAACTGGTACTTCAATGCGGAAGCGCCTGAGATGGATGATTTCTTCTATGACAGCGATGACGATGAGTTCGTATTCGACGAAGGCTACGAAGACGGCGATTATATTTTCGACGAATCGTATGACAGCAGTCATCAGGATGAATATGGGGACGATTACGAAGAGGAGTATACCGAAGATGAGAATTTCGTGATCATCGGCTGAGATTTCTGAAAACAACGGCGGAACCATAAAAGGTTCCGCCGCTTTTTTCACGGGTTTTTCCTGCGCCTTGACATGACAGGCTTTTTGTACTTAAAATAAGTGTTTACTGGGGTAATATGCAGACAGCCCGGAAAGGAGGTTCGCGCAGCTTGCGACGCGCAGCGCGACGGATATGTATAAGAAGGTAGATACAGACATGAACTTTGTTGACCGCGAAGAGAAAACGGTCAAGTTCTGGAAGGACAACGGGATTTTCGGCAAGAGTATCAAGATCCGCTCAGGGAATCCGACGTATATGTTTTACGACGGTCCTCCGACAGCAAACGGACAGCCTCATATCGGTCACGTGCTGACACGCGTGATCAAGGACACCATTCCCAGATATCACGCGATGAAGGGCGAGATGGTTCCGAGAAAGGCCGGCTGGGATACTCATGGCCTGCCGGTTGAAATTGAAGTCGAGAAAAAGCTGGGTCTTGACGGAAAGGAACAGATCGAAGCTTACGGCGTCGAGCCGTTTATCGATGAATGCAAAAAGTCTGTCTGGAAATACGAAGGTATGTGGAGAGAGTTCTCCGACGTCGTCGGTTTCTGGGCTGATATGGATCATCCGTATGTAACCTACCACGATGATTTTATCGAATCCGAGTGGTGGGCTCTGCAGCAGATCTATAATAAAGGACTGCTCTATGAGGGCTATAAGGTCGTTCCTTACTGCCCGCGCTGCGGCACGCCTCTTTCTTCCCACGAGGTGGCGCAGGGATACAAGACCGTAAAGGAGCGCTCCGCGATCGTCCGCTTCCCGGCGAAAGACGAGGAGGATCTCTGCTATCTCGCATGGACCACGACGCCGTGGACCCTGCTTTCCAATGTTGCGCTCTGCGTGAATCCGGACGCTGATTACGTCAAGGTCAAGGCGGCTGACGGCCACAAGTACATCCTTGCCTCCGCGCTTGCGGACAGCGTGCTTGCCCATTTCGGAACCGATGAGGAAGGAAAGGCTTCCTATGAGGTTCTGGAGCATTTTACCGGAAAAGATCTTGAGAGGCGCGAATATGAGCCGCCGTACGTCTGCTCATCGGAGAAGGCTGCGCAGCTTCATAAGAAAGCGCATTTCGTGACCTGCGACGATTACGTCACCATGTCGGACGGCACAGGTATCGTCCACATTGCTCCTGCGTTCGGCGAGGACGACTCGAGAATCGGACGGAACTACGACCTTCCGCTCGTCAAGTTCGTTACCGAAAAGGGCGAGATGTCGGCGGAGACGCCATTTGCAGGCATGCGCGCAAAGCCGTCGGAGAAGGAACTTGCCGAAGGCGCTGTCAGCTGCGATCCCGAGGTAATCAAGGATCTGGCAGCGCGCGGACTTCTGGTCGCCGCTCCGAAATTCGAGCATGATTATCCCTACTGCTGGAGATGCGATACGCCGCTCCTTTATTACGCGAGGGAGTCCTGGTTTATCCGCATGACCGCCGTAAGGGACGATCTTATTAAAAATAACGCAAAGATCAACTGGATTCCCGCGAATATCGGCAAGGGCCGTTTCGGCGACTGGCTTGAAAATGTCCAGGACTGGGCGCTTTCGAGAAATCGTTACTGGGGAACGCCGCTTAATATCTGGGTCTGCGAAGAGTGCGGCGAGAAGATGTCCATCGGCTCCAAGGCGGAGCTCCGTGAAAAGGCGGACAACTGCCCGGAGGAAATCGAGCTTCACAAGCCCTACGTGGACAAGGTGACGATCACCTGCCCGCACTGCGGGAAGACGATGAGGCGCGTTCCGGAAGTGATCGACTGCTGGTTCGATTCCGGCTCGATGCCTTTCGCGCAGCATCACTATCCCTTTGAAAATCAGGATCTTTTTGAAAAGCAGTTCCCGGCCAGCTTCATTTCAGAAGCGGTCGACCAGACGAGAGGCTGGTTCTACTCGCTTCACGCCATTTCGACGCTGCTCTTCAACGAGCCCTGCTTCAAGAACTGCATCATCCTCGGCCTTGTTCAGGATGAGAACGGCCAGAAGATGTCAAAGAGCAAGGGAAATGCGGTCGACCCGATGGAAGCGCTGAAAACCTACGGCGCCGACGCGATCCGCTGGTACTTCCTTACGAGCTCCGCTCCGTGGCTCCCGAGCCGCTTCTACGGAAAGGCCGTGCAGGAAGGACAGAGAAAGTTCCTCGGAACGCTGTGGAACACATACGCTTTCTACGTGCTTTACGCGAACATCGATCAGTTCGATGCGTCGAAATATCCGCTGAATTATGAGTCGCTTTCCGTTATGGACAGATGGATTCTTTCAAGGCTCAATTCCACGATCCTTACGACGGACGCCTGCATGGCGGATTACAAGGTGACGGAAGCCGGAAAGACGCTTCAGGATTTCGTTGACGATCTCAGCAACTGGTATGTCCGCCGCAGCCGCGCCCGTTTCTGGGCTCACGGCATGGAGCAGGACAAGATCAACGCCTACAAGACGCTGTATACCTGCCTTGAGACGCTCTGCCGGCTCGCAGCTCCGATGATCCCGTTCATGACAGAGGAAATCTATCAGAATCTGGTCCGCGGAATCGACGCGGAAGCGCCGGAGTCGATCCACCTCTGCGATTATCCGGTTGCGGATATGAGCATGATCGACAGAGAGCTTGAGGCGAATATGAAGCACGTTCTCGACGTGGTCGTTCTCGGAAGAGCGGCCCGCAATGAGAGCGGCATGAAGAACAGACAGCCCATCGGCACCATGTTCGTCAAAGCTCCGTATGAAATCTCCACGTTCTATCAGGAGATTATCCTTGACGAGCTGAACGTCAAGAGCCTCGAAATGAGAGAGGACGTAAGCGAGTATTCCGGCAGCATCGTAAAGCCGAACTTCAATGCGATCCGCGCTTCTCTCGGCGGAGACAAGATCGGTCCGGTAAGAGCCGCTCTTGCCAAGGCTGACGGTGATGAGATTGTGAAAACGCTGAAGGCTGACGGAGTATATAAAGTCGAAAACGGAGACCAGGTGATTGAGCTTACTGAAAATGAGCTCCTGATCGAGGCAAAGCAGGTTGAGGGCTTCACGGCGCTTTCAGACGGAGGCGTAACCGTAGTTCTTGATAAAAAGCTCACGCCTGAGCTGGTCGAAGAAGGCTTTGTCCGCGAAATCGTCAGCAAGATCCAGACGATGCGGAAAGAAGCCGGCTTTGAGGTTATGGACCGCATTTCCGTCTATGCCGAGGGAAATGACAAGATCGCGGATATTCTGACGCGCAACGGGGAGAGCATCCGGAAGGACGTCCTTGCCGATGAGATTATTACAGGCAGCACGGACGGCTACGTAAAGGACTGGAAGATCAACTCCGAAGAAGTGAAACTCGGCGTAAAGAAACAGTGAACAGGGGAGGCAAGTAAGTGGCAGCGACAAAACAGAAAGCATTTAACAAGAAAAAGTTCATAGAAGATGTTAAGGCAAATGTAAGGAAGATGTACCGCACGGATATCGCGGACGCGACGCAGCAGCAGATTTTCCAGGCAGTAGCTGACGTCGTGGAGGATGAAATCGTCAGCAGATGGATCGACTCCGCTAAGAATTTCAAAGAACACGGAAATAAGATCGTTTACTATCTGTCGATGGAATTCCTGATCGGACGCGCTCTGGGCAACAACCTTCTCGCCCTTGGTGAATATGACGGCGTTAAGGAAGCACTCGATGGACTCGGACTTGATATTAATGCTATCGAGGATCAGGAGCCGGATCCGGCGCTCGGAAACGGCGGCCTCGGAAGACTTGCGGCCTGCTTCCTTGATTCTCTGGCAGCCGGAAGATATCACGCATACGGCTGCGGAATCCGTTATCATTACGGTATGTTCAAGCAGAAGATTGAGGACGGATACCAGAAGGAAGTGCCGGATCAGTGGCTTAAGAACTTCTACCCGTTCGAGCTGAAGAGACCCGAGCACGCCAAGGAAGTCCGTTTCGGCGGAAATACCCGTATCGAGTACGATCCGGATAAGGGCGAGAACAAGTTCATCTATGAGAATTACAGCTCCGTCATGGCTGTTCCGTATGATATTCCGATTCTCGGCTTCAGGAACAAGGTTGTCGACGCGCTCCGGATCTGGGATGCCGAGGCGATCAATAAATTCGAGCTTTCCTCATTTGACCGCGGCGAATACGACAAGGCTGTCGAGCAGGACAACCTCGCCCGCACGATCACGGAAGTTCTTTACCCGAATGATAACCATTATGCAGGCAAGGAGCTGAGACTGAAGCAGCAGTACTTCTTTATTTCGGCTTCGGTTCAGGAAGCGCTGGTCAAGCATCTGAAGAAGTTTGATTCCCTTGACAGTCTGCCGGATCAGGCAGCGTTCCAGCTCAATGACACGCATCCGACGGTTGCCATTCCCGAGCTCATGCGTCTTCTTATGGACGAGTACGGCTACGGATGGGACAAGGCCTGGAGCATCACGACGAGAACCTGCGCTTACACGAATCACACGATCATGGCGGAAGCGCTTGAGAAATGGCCGATCGACCTGTTCTCACGCCTCCTTCCGAGAATTTACCAGATCGTCGAGGAGATCAACCGCCGCTTCCTCTGCGAGATCCAGATGAAGTATCCGAACGATCCGGACAAGATCCGCAACATGGCGATTATCTATGACGGACAGATCCGGATGGCGTACCTCGCAATCGTGGGAAGCCACTCCGTGAACGGCGTTGCGGCGCTTCATACGGAAATCCTGAAGAAGGACGTGCTCCGCGATTTCTATGAGATGATGCCGGAGAAGTTCAACAACAAGACGAACGGCATTACCCAGAGAAGATTCCTGCTTCACGGTAACCCGAATCTTGCCGCATGGATTACCGATAAGATCGGCGACGGATGGACGACGAACCTTTCCGAGCTGTCCAAGCTGAAGCTTTATATCGACGATCCGAAGGCTCAGCAGGAATTCATGAATATCAAGTACAAGAATAAGCAGCGCCTGGCAGCGTACATCCTCGAGCACAACGGAATCGAGGTGGACCCGGATTCGATCTTCGACGTGCAGGTTAAGCGCCTCCACGAGTACAAGAGACAGCTGCTAAACATCATGCATGTCATGTACCTGAGAAATCAGCTGAAGGAGCATCCGGAGATGGAATTCTATCCGAGAACCTTCATCTTCGGCGCGAAGGCCTCTGCAGGCTACCAGACAGCCAAGCTGATCATCAAGCTGATCAACTCCGTGGCGAAGTCGGTCAACAACGATCCGGCGCTTCACGGAAAGCTCAAGGTCGTCTTCATCGAGGATTACAAGGTTTCGAACGGCGAGATCATCTTCGCGGCAGCGGACGTATCCGAACAGATTTCTACGGCTTCCAAGGAAGCTTCCGGTACCGGCAATATGAAGTTCATGCTGAACGGAGCTCCGACTCTCGGAACGATGGACGGCGCGAACGTCGAGATCGTAGGCGAAGTCGGCGAAGAAAACGCCTTTATCTTCGGCCTTTCCTCTGATGAGGTTATTAACTACGAGCATAACGGCGGCTATGATCCGAACTTCATCTTCAATACCGACGGCGACATCCGCCAGGTAATGGTCCAGATGGTGAACGGAACCTTTGATCCGGATACGGAGCTGTTCCGCCCGATCTATGATTCGCTTCTGACGAACAAGTACGGCGCTCCGGACAAGTACTTCATTCTTGCCGATTTCAGAGCCTATGCAGAAGCGCAGAAGAGAGTCGAGGAAGCATACAAGGACCGCGAGGGCTGGGCGAAGAAGGCCATGATGAATACGTTCTGTGCCGGAAAGTTCTCCTCTGACCGCACCATTAAAGAGTATGTGGATGATATCTGGCATCTCGATCCTGCCGAGGAGTGACAGGGACAGGATACATCTGTTATTGGCTGAGCTACAGGCGGAAGGCTTTTTGCAGCTCAGGCTGACTGCGTAAGCGGAAGGTTGTATGGAAAGTTGGCTGACCGCATAAGCGGAAGGTTGTGTAAAGCACCGGCTGAGCGCGCAGGCGGAAGGTTGTATGGAGAGCTGACTGAGCGCGCAGGCGGAAGGTTGTGTCTTTCCATAAATTGAAAACAGGCGGGGCAAAGCGCCAAATTGGCGCTTTTGCCCCGCTTTTTTCATTCTGAAGGACTGATATTTCTTTTTTTGCAGGTTTGGGGGCGAGCCGGACCCACTGGAATGAGCAAGAATGAAAATAGTGGGTCCGATCAGTGTTTGCCGAACCCACTAAAACAAGCAAGATTAAAAATAGTGGGTCCGCAGCTGATCAAGACCTACCGGAGCAAGCAAGAAGAATCCTGGTAGGTTCGGAGTGGCCGGACAAGACCTACCGGGAAAAGCAAGATGAAATCTG
>CADBRO010000180.1 GCA_902797075.1 uncultured Lachnospiraceae bacterium | reverse complement strand
GGAATCAGCTGCTTTTTCCGGGACACGACGCCCGAAAGGATGCACTTCCCGTTTTCCGCCTTCACGCCGAACGCCTCCTGGATCAGCTCGGCGCTGTCTTCGCCGCAGCTGAGCAGAAGAGTATTCTCCGTCAGGATATCCGTCAGCATGAAGAATACCATCTGTGTGCCGCCCTTTCCGCGTTCCAGTTCAAGCTGCGGAATGAGTACGGCTGCAATTTCATCAAGCTCATCCCGGTCCATGGAGCTGATCTGTCCCACGCCGAACACGGTTTCGCCGAAAATGAATTTCTTGTAGTCCTGATGAAGAATCTCGTCGGCGGATTTTCCTTTGAGGTTGCTGCCTGCGCGGAACATCCGTTTTGCGTACTCTTCCACCTGGATCCCCGCGATTGACGCAAGCGACCGGCAGGTCATCTCGTCCCTCGCCGTACAGGTCGGCGACCGGAACATCAGCGTATCCGAGATGATCGCGGAACACATAAGTCCCGCGATATCCGGCGGAATTGCTATTCCGTTCTCCCGGAACATCGAGGTGAGAATCGTCGCCGTGCAGCCCACGGGTTCGCCTCTGAAATAGACGGGCTGAAGAGTTTCCACCGTACCGATTCTGTGGTGATCGATAATCTCCAGAATATCCGCTTCCTCCAGATTGTCAGCCGCCTGGCTTTTTTCCGTGTGATCCACCAGAATCACTTTCTTCTTCCGCGCATTAATGATGTCGCGGCGTGAAATCATTCCGATATAGCGGCCGTTGTGATCCGTGACGGGAAAGTCCCTGTGACGGTTTTTACCCATGATATTCCGGATGTCATCGACATAGTCGTCGATCTTGAAGGCCACCAGATCCTTCTTGCGCATGAGCCATTTTGCCGGAATACTCTGGTTGATCAGACGGGCGACCGTGTAGGTGTCGAACATGGTACAGATAATCACGCAGTCCTTTTCTTCCGCGAGCGCGCGGATCTCAGGTGATACGTCCTTAACCAGCGTAACGACAAGGCAGCTGGCGCCGGCCTGGATCGCGAGCCTCTGGGAGTCCTCGCGGTCGCTCAGGATAACGAGGTCGTCTTTTTCGATAAACTCTGAAAGCTTTTCGGGAGACGCGGCTCCGACAATTACCCTGCCCTTCACGAAGTAACCGTGTTCATTTCCTACCATAACCGTCCCGTTGGTGGTTTCGGCAATGTCGTAATATTTTGTCCTGGCATCAGACATGATGGTCTTCGTGTAGGCGTCGATGTAGTAGTTCGCGATGTCGTTGACGGTAAGAAGTCCCTCCAGCATGCCGTCCTCCGACATGATCGGAAGCGTCACCGTCTCGCTTTCCCGCATATACTCCCACGCGATCCTGACGGTGATGGTGTCCGGCGCACCTTCTGTATCGTTGATATCCATGTCCGAAACCTGGAGTCCGACGTTCGGCATATAGTGCGGCGGCTTGTGATGAAATTCCTTCAGTACGAATTCTGTCTCTTCATTGATCTGTCCCGCCCGGCACGGCACATACTTGTTGCTTAAGCTCAGCTGGTTTTTCAGATAAGCGCAGGCAATCGCGGAGCAGATCGAGTCTGTATCGGGATTCTTGTGTCCGATTACGTAGATTTTTTCTTCCTTAATCATAAAGCCCCCTCGGCTATTATAGTTACAGCAGATCCAGTTCCACCGGGCAGTGGTCCGAACCTGTCACTTCTGTCAGTATCTTCGCGTCTGCAAGCTTCTCCTTAAGGCGCTCCGAAGTTATAAAGTAGTCGATTCTCCATCCGGCATTTTTCTCCCTGGCATGGAACCGGTAGGACCACCAGGAGTAAATGTCCGTCTTGTCCGGATAGAAATAGCGGAAGGTGTCCACGAAGCCATTTTCAAGAACCGCGCTAAATTTCGCGCGTTCCTCATCGGTGAATCCGGCATTTTTATGATTTGTCTTCGGATTTTTGAGATCGATCTCCTTGTGGGCGACATTGAGATCCCCGCACCAGATAACCGGCTTGATCGCATCCAGCTCGCGGACATAGTCAAGAAAATCGTCTTCCCATTTCATCCGGTAGTCGAGGCGCTTCAGCCCATCCCCGGAATTCGGGGTATAAACCGTAATAAAATAGTATTCCGGAAACTCAAGCGTGATGACTCTGCCCTCGGTGTCATGCTCCGGCATCCCGATTCCGTACGTGACGGCGATCGGCTCCATTTTCGAAAATACCGCAGTTCCGGAATATCCTTTCCGCTCCGCATAATTAAAATACTGATGATAGCCGGGAAGATCAAGCTCCGCCTGGCCTTCCTGCATCTTTGTTTCCTGAAGGCAGAAAATATCCGCGTCCGCCTGCCGGAAAAAGCTCATAAAGTCTTTCTTGAGGACGGCGCGAAGGCCATTTACATTCCATGAAATGAACTTCATAATATCACTTCCATCTCCTTCTTCAGCATTTTAAGTCCCCGGGCTTCATAAAATGCCATGGCGTCCGGGTTGCACGCCCACACATTGAGCGTCAGATGATAGCACCCGATGCTCCGGGCATAATCCGTGATATATTCGTAAATTGTGCGTCCGATCCCGCCGCCGCGGACCGTCTCGTCCACACAAAGATCGTCGATATAAAGCGTCTTCATGTCATGGAGGATGTTATTGTTTTTCGTCTCGGTGACGATGCAGAAGCCGTATCCACGGACCTCCCCCGTCTCGTCCGTTCCCACAAAGATCGGGCGCGATTCATCCGCAAGAAGGATCCTCAGCTCGCCTTCGTTGTATTTCTGCGCTCCCGCCCTGAAAATGTCGGGCCTGCCGTTGTGATGAACCATGCACACCTGCGTCAGAAGCTCAAGAATGCGCGGGATATCGGTTTCACGTGCTCTTCTTACATCTATTCTCATATGGCACTCCGTATTGCTGCCAGATTTGCGGTACCTGAAAAAGTATACTATTCACAGGACACAAAAGCAAATAGAGATAAGGCAGAGCGCTTAATGCACCCTGCCTTACGTTCTGATCACTATTCTTATGGATTATAGCACTATTATGAAATATTACTTCTTCTTGACAATAACCTTGACAGATGCAGTAGCGCCAGCCTTCATCTTAACGGTGAATGTAGCCGTACCAACGCCCTTACCGACAATCTTAGCAATGTAGGAATCCGCCTTGAATCCCTTTGCGATTGCATTATTGGTAGAGGAAACGCTGCCGATCGTGTCGCCCGGATGATGCTTTGTCACTCTGACAGAAACCTTCTGACCAACCTTAATTGTGATGGTCTGTCTGTTGAGTGCGCAAACCGACGTGTACTTCGGCATCGACTTGGTCTGTCTCTTGCCGCAGATTGAGCAGGTTCTCTCATATCTGCCGATCTGGAAGACGCTGCGCTTCTGATACATGGACCATGCTGAGAAGTTATGCTTAAGAGCATCCGTATCGACATGGATCGAGCTGATGACTTCGCCGCACTCCGTGCACTTCGTAACAAGATCATAGGATCCGGCTACACCGCAGGAAGGTGCTACATAGTTCTCAATAGCAGCTTCGCCAGCCTTGTGTTCATGTGTCTCGTCGGAAGGAGTTCCTTCCTTGATGACCTGACCGCAGATCTTGCAGACAACCTGGCCGTTTTCATCCGGTTCGCCCGGATCATGCTTTGTTCTGCCCTGATATGCGTTGATGGACTTATAGTACGGGAATGTAGCTGTAACCGGTGAAACAGCCTTTCCGTCTTCATCCTTGCCGGTAGCCTTGATCGTAATGCTTCCGGATACGCAGCTGTACTCAGACGGATCAATATCTACGATTTCAAGACTCGTATCTCCGATAGCTTCTTCTTTGTGTCCGCAAACCGTGCATACATCATAGAGATCAGCTGTGACACAGAAATCTTCGTATGCACCATGCTCATCTGCCATCAAACCGACAACATCCAGATCCTTCGCACCCTTCTTAAGGCTGCCGTTGAAATCAACAACGACCTTTCCATCGAATACGATCGCAGGAGTCTTGCTGTACTTATGAGGAACCATCGGGATCTTGACGTTGCGCTCTTCACGAAGAGCCTTGCCGCAGCGTTCGCAATAGATCGTCGCGTCATAGAGACCTTCTTCAGTACAGGATGCTTCCTTTATGACTTTACGCTCAGGAGCTTTAGCCTTATGGCCGAGAGCAGCTGTCTTGTATTCCTTAGATTCAACCTTTGTTCCGCAAATCTTGCAGATATAATCTACAGTGACAACGCCGGCTTCTTCGCAGGTAGCAGTGTTGCTGCTGATTACGATATAGCTTCCTACTTCTTTTGCCTTCTCAATATCGGTTGTCTTTTTGGATGTGCCGTAAGCGAGATCCTCAAGATCCTCATATCTGATGAGTCCCTTGTCATCCTTAAGATCTTCGATTCTTTCCGTGATATCCGTATTGATGATATGCTGTGTGCTTCTTTCAGCAGTCTTTGCGTCTCTCTTGTACTCGCGAGCATCGGCTGCATGGTTATGCACATAACCTTTTGCGCTGCACTTCTTCAGATTGCATGTGCCGGAAGCAGTACAGATCTGAACTTCATAATAAGGAATATCACGAGAGCAGTTCTTATTTGTAACTGTCCAGCTGCCATCCTTGTTCTGCTTTACATTGCACTGATTCTTATCCGTCTGAGACTTGAATTCAATGACGGTCTGAAGCTTATGATGAGCTTTCACGACCTTTGTAGTCTGAGCGATCGGTCTATCATTTTCGTTGAAGTACTGAATCACATAGGAGCCGTCTTTTGTGCAGTTCTCAAGCTCAATGTCTTCATCAGCAGGGACATCTGCCGGATCCATGTCAATAAGATCCGGCACAATTCCCTTCTGCGAAGTAACCTTCGCATAAGATTCCTTCTTTGCGAGAACGATGATCTCCTCGCCATTTCCCTCGTCAACGTCGAGATTGCCATTCTCATCATAAGTAGCTTCTTTATCAACAGCAACTTCCTTGCCGTCCTTGTCGACATAGCGGACATGTGTCTTGTCACGCTCGCAGATCTGATAGAAAACTGCGAAATAGGAACCGTCCTTTGTCTCCTCAATCAGCTCTGCCTTGCCGTCAGAACCGAATACAGCATTGCCGTTTTCATCGGCTTTGACATTTTCTCCGGCAATATTGACACTCTTTGTCTCGCCCCACTTGTGGCCGAGTTTCTCAAGCTTGTCTTTGATGCTGACGGTTTCTTCCTTGCCGCATTTTGAGCAAGCACGAACTTCTTCTCCATCTCCAGGCTCATCACAGGTCGGATAAGAGTTAATGTTCGTTTCTTTTACTGTCCATACATGCTTGCTTTCGTCTTCAATCACAAAATCCTTTGAATAGAAAGTCTTTCCCGGAAGCTCCGGCAGTTCGACCTTGAGGCCTACCGTTCTTTTGCAAGCTGCTCCCTGATCCTTATAAATCTCAGCCTTTGCAGTCTTAATGACAACATTACCATCTGCATCTACAAGATAATCAGAGCCGCCTTCCTTTTTCAGCTTGTACTCAACAAGCAGGTCCTCTTTCTCATCATCTCCAAAATAGAAAACGATGCTCTCCGGATCCGGCGTATAAGCATTAGAATCATCACCAACGAGTTCTTCCTCGTCCTGCTCGTCAACCACGAAATCAGAATCATCTGCCTCGGCGATTACGTCATCATAATACTCTGCGTCATCAGCTACGAATGCATCCTCATCCGCCTCGGCGATAATCTCATCATAATCATAGTCTTCTTCAGCGATGAAATACTCACTATCCTCGCCAACGGGAGTCTCATCCGCTACTTCTTCGAAATAGACGGCAGACTCGTCCTCAGCAAAAGAAGCAACGGGCATTACACTCGCAACCATCAGCGCAGACATAGCTAACGCTACGAGCTTCTTTCTTC
Source organism: uncultured Lachnospiraceae bacterium (assembly GCA_902797075.1). Classification (GTDB taxonomy): domain Bacteria; phylum Bacillota; class Clostridia; order Lachnospirales; family Lachnospiraceae; genus Chordicoccus. The sequence continues at coordinate 1,632 of CADBRO010000180.1, read as the reverse complement.
TCAATTTCATAATCTGGTCTCCTTTTTCAATAAATTTTTTTGCACGAATCACAACCCTTCAAAAAGGACATCTTCCACTTATAAATGCGCAACCCCTCACTGCAGTTGTCTGCTTTCGCAGTTCCTTTGTTGCACATTTATACATGCCGAAGCAGAAAAAAAGGGGGAGCCATCTGCTTCGGCACGTGCGGGAGACCACCTGAAATCAGGATGTGCCGTGTTGCTTTTGTGTCTGCTGGGATTTATAATAAATATATTTACTTTATACATAATTATTTTTATAAATGTGCTCAGCAAACACACACGGGGCAAAAACTTATCTACCAAAACCATAGAATTAGATACTTTGCCCTTGCTTGTTAATAGTGATCGTACTGAAGTATATTTGAAATTTCTCTATTTGTCAATGGATAATGTTGAAATTTCTCTATTTTCTTACGAATGTTTTACGCTTTTATGGGATTTATGAATGACAACGATTGATCGAATTATCGAATTAAAAGCAGAGAGAAATTTGACCAGTAAGGAAGTGGAAATCGGAGCAGGACTTGCAAATTCAAGCATTTCACAGTGGATACGCGGAAAAGGCAAACCGAGCCTCGAAAATATCATCAAGCTCGCGCGCTATTTTGAAGTTTCCGCCGATTATCTGTTGTGCCTTTCAGAGAAAAAAAGCATTAATGATATTGAAACATCTCTATCAGAAGAAGATCAGATCCTTCTTAGCTGCTATCATGGCGCTTCCGCCTTTGACCGCTTCCGTATTATCCAGTTGTGTATGAACATTAATGAAGAACAGAATAAAGCGCTTCAAAACGAAAAAAGCGGTCATGCCTTATGACCGCCCATCACCTTACCTATCATCATTTATTCGGGTTTTCCGCAATGTGCATCTGAAATACAGTAAAAACGCTCCTGTTATTTGTCACAGGAGCGTTTTATCATAGAGTTTCAAAGCTTGTTGGACAGAACGTCGTTTACTTTGTCAAGGAGCTTGCCCGCACCTTCCTTAACCTTTTCGTCAAGATCGGTCTTGTCGAGCACTTCGTTGACCTTCTCCTGCAGCTTTCCGCTTCCTTCTTTCAGCTTCTCGCCGCCTTCTTTAATCTTCTCTTCGAGATCAGCCTTTTCGACGAACTCACCGACTCTTTCCTTCAGCATTCCGCCGCCTTCTTTGATTTTCTCTTCAAGATCAGCCTTTTCGACGAACTCGTTGACTCTTTCTTTCAGCTTTCCGGCACCGTCAATCAGTTTGTCATCAATATCGGTTTTTTCGAGCAGCTCGTTGACTTTGTCCTTCATGCCGCTGATGGTTTCTTTCAGATCCATTTTGCTACCTCCTTATGATTTCCGCTTTTCGCGCCGTGTCCGGCAACCGCGCCTCTGCAATATCTCGCGTGCGGTGCGTGCGCGTTACCTTGACAGCAATAGGCTTTTATTATTTGTCGCCGGATAAGCTGACAGGTAATCCTGTGTCAGATTTATCTTATCATAATCGGAAATAAATGGAACAATCTTTTCCTTATAAATATAATGATACGGTGTTAAGTCATCGCTTGCGTTATTGTATCGATAATTCATCGTACAGATTACACAGCAAAGGCATACAGTTCTAGCCTTTTTGTTCAAATT
>CADBRO010000179.1 GCA_902797075.1 uncultured Lachnospiraceae bacterium | reverse complement strand
TCAAGGCTCTCGCCGGCGAATCGGGACTGGATGACGAAACGATCGAAGAGATCCGCCGCCTGATTTCCAACAAGAACTTCTTCGGCGTGAGCGAGCGTCTTCTCGGAGAAAAGATCGATTCCGCGATTTCGGAGGCATTTATTCAGCTGCCGAAGCTGTTCGGCGGATCGGAGGTTCTTGACGCCGCCGAGCATTACGCCGTCAACGAAGGATCGAAGAAAGCGATTTTGCGCCTGCGCGAAATCGGCGATATTCTGAAGGAAAACGGTAACGACACCTATATTTCCTATGATTTCGGCCTGCTCAGCAAATTCCATTATTACACCGGAATCATCTTTTCCGCATTTACTTACGGAGTTGGAGAACCCGTCGCGAAGGGCGGCAGATATGACCGGCTTCTTTCACATTTCGGTCCGGATGAACCTGCGGTAGGGGCAGGCATTTACATCGACCATCTCATGCACGCTGTTTCGCGCAGGGATAACCGTCCCGGAGAGGAAATCTGATTTATGAGATATTTAACGGTTGCGCTGACCAAAGGAAGGCTTGCGAAGGACACACTCAGGTTATTTTCACGGATCGGAATTGAGGCTGCCGGAACCGAAGACAATGATTCCCGGAAGCTGATCTTTACGGACGAGAAGAATAAGCTGCGTTTCTTCATGGCCAAGGGGCCCGATGTTCCAACCTATGTTGCCTACGGCGCCGCTGATATCGGTATCGTGGGAAGGGATACGATTCTTGAGGAAGGCCGGAAGATCTATGAAGTGCTTGACCTCGGATTCGGAAAATGCCGCATGTGTATCTGCGGACCGGAGAGCGCAAGGGAGGCGCTTTCTTCCGGAAAAGTCATCCGCGTTGCGACAAAATACCCGAACATCGCACGGGATTATTTTATGAGGCGGAGACATCAGACCGTTGAGATTATCAAGATGAACGGTTCCATCGAACTTGCGCCGATCGTCGGTCTTTCCGAAGTGATCTGCGATATCGTGGAGACCGGCTCCACGCTGAGAGAAAACGGCCTTGCCGTTCTCGAAGAGGTCTGTCCGCTGTCCGCCAGAGTTGTCGTAAACCAGGTCAGCATGAAGATGGAAAACGAACGCATCGGAGAGCTCATCACAAATCTCAGGGAGGCGCTGCAATGAATGGCATGAAAATTGAAAAACTGACAGGAGACAGCTTCGGATCCATTCAGAAGAATCTGCTGAAAAGAAGTACAGACAGTTATCCGGAGCAGGAAAAAGTCGTGTCCGACATTCTCTGGCGCGTCCGGAATGAAGGCGACGCCGCTCTTTTTGAGTATGAAAAAGCATTTGATCACGCTGAGCTTAACGCGGAAACGATCCGTGTATCACAGGAAGAAGAACGCGAGGCTTATGCTGCCGTCGATCCTTCGCTCGTCGCCATTTTCCGGAAGGCAATCGCAAGAATCCGCCATTTCCACGAAGAACAGAAGCAGAAGAGCTGGTTCGTCACGGAGCCGGACGGTATGGTCCTCGGACAGCGCATCACGCCTCTTGAGAGAGTCGGCGTCTATGTTCCAGGAGCAAAGGCGGCCTATCCTTCTTCGGTACTTATGAACATCATACCTGCCAAAGTTGCCGGCGTCGGCGAGATCATCATGTGTACGCCTCCCGGCAGGGACGGAAAGATCGATCCGACGACTTTAGTCGCCGCAAAGGAAGCCGGCGCGGACGCCATTTTCAAGGCAGGCGGCGCACAGGCCGTCGCCGCGATGGCATTCGGTACCGAGAGTATTCCTAAGACAGACAAAATTACGGGACCCGGAAATATCTACGTCGCACTGGCAAAGAGAGCGGTCTACGGCCATGTTTCCATCGATTCCGTCGCAGGCCCCTCCGAGATCACGGTGCTCGCCGATGAGACGGCTGATCCCCGTTATGTGGCTGCCGATCTCCTTTCACAGGCGGAACATGATGAAATGGCTTCCTCGATTCTGGTAACCACGTCTGCCGAACTTGCTTCCGCCGTCATCCGTGAAATTGAAGGTTTTCTTGAAAAACTGCCGCGCCGCACCATCATCGAGAAATCGCTGGAGCAGTTCGGACATTTCCTTGTCGCCGATACCATGGACGAAGCCATCGACGCCGTCAATGAGATTGCGCCGGAGCATCTGGAAATCCAGACCAGGGATCCGTTCCTCATGATGACAAAAATCCGGAACGCGGGAGCCATATTCGTCGGTCCGTATTCATCGGAGCCCCTCGGAGATTATTTCGCGGGACCGAACCATGTTCTCCCGACGAACGGAACCGCCCGGTTTTTCTCAGCTCTTTCCGTTGATGATTTTATCAAAAAAACAAGCATCATCTACAGTTCGCGCGAAGCGCTTGAGACGATGCACACAGACATCGAGTCATTTGCGGAAGCCGAGCATCTCACGGCACACGCAAATTCGATCCGCGTCCGGTTCGGGGAGGAGTAACTATGGGCAGAGCAGATGACAGAACAGCGGACATCCGCAGAGTGACCGCGGAGACTGACGTACACGTTGTCTTTAATCCGGACGGTCAGGGTAATTCCCGTATTAATACCGGTATCGGCTTCTTTGACCATATGCTGGCCGCGTTCGCGAAGCACGGCTTCTTTGACCTGACGGTGGAAGTAAGCGGCGACCTTCACGTCGACAGCCATCACACGATCGAGGACACGGGAATTGTCCTCGGACAGGCGATCGCTAAAGCAGCAGGAGATAAAAAGGGGATCCGCAGATACGGATTTTTCGTGCTTCCCATGGACGACGCGCTGGTTCTTTGTTCTCTTGATCTCGGGGGACGGGCATATTATGCCAGTGATATTGCGTTCACCGCTGAGCGGATCGGCCAGTTTGAAACCGAGATGTTCCGGGAGTTTTTCCTCGCCGTTTCCGCAAACGCAGCCATGAACCTGCATTTCAAACAGCTGGCCGGCGAGAATAACCATCATATCGCGGAGGCTTCTTTCAAGGCTTTTGCCAAAGCGCTTGACGCCGCTTATGGCACAGACGAGCGCATCCGCGATGTTTTATCTACGAAAGGAAGTCTTTCATGACGGACGACAGAAGGCACGAGCTAGTTCCCTGCATTTATCTCATGGACAAAAAAGCCGTCACCGGCTTTGGACAGAAGAATCTCTTTGACAGCGGCGACCCGGTAAGGCTGGCCGAATGGTACAGCAACCACGGCGCTGACCGTCTGATTGTCTTTGACTTTTCAGACTCCGACAAAGCCCATGACGAGGCGATCGACTGCATCCGGGAAATCTGCGGCGCTTCAAGGATCCCCGTATCGGCAGCCGGAAATATCCGGAGAGAAGAGGATATCAAGAAGATCCTTTACGCGGGCTGCCAGGAAGCTGTCCTTAACGGCTCAAAGCAGTCCAATATCGAGCTGCTTCCCAAAGTCTCATCGAGGTTCGGAAGAGACAGAATTGCAGTCTGTATTTCGGATCTGGCCGAGTTCGAAGAAAACAAAGAAATCATAGAGGCAAATGCCTGCCGCCTGGTTCTTCTCACCGGAGACGCCTCTGACTTTGCCGGTAAAACCGATCTTCCGCTGATCCTCCACAGTGATCATGCGGACGAGGATACCATCGCAAAGGTTATGCTGGCCGGCGGCGCAACCGCCATATCCGGCAATTACGTGAGCAACCCGGCAACAGATCTTGCCGCTTTAAAGAACAGTCTCAGGAGATCCGGGATCGTCATGAACCGGCTCGTCTCGGCGCTCCCGTTCTCGGAGTTTAAGATCAATGATGCCGGCCTTATTCCCTGCATCGTTCAGGACGACCGCACGGACGAAGTGCTGATGATGGCGTGGATGAACGAAGAAAGCTTCGACAAGACTCTGGATACAGGGATCATGACTTATTATTCGCGAAGCAGGCAGACTCTGTGGGTAAAGGGCGAGACATCAGGTCATTATCAATACGTCAAATCGCTGTCGGTTGACTGTGACCGGGATACGCTGCTGGCGAGAGTCGATCAGATCGGCGCAGCGTGCCACACAGGGAACCGGAGCTGTTTTTACACGGCGCTTGCGGAAACCGGAAACAGGACAGCGAACCCCTTCCGTGTGTTTGAAAATGTCATGGACGTTATCCTGGACAGAAAAGAACATCCGAAGGAAGGATCCTATACCAACTATCTGTTTGATAAGGGAATCGATAAAATACTGAAAAAAGTCGGCGAAGAGAACACCGAAATTGTTATCGCCGCAAAAAACCCGAACCCCGAAGAGATCAAATACGAGATCGCGGATTATCTGTATCATCTCATGGTCCTTATGGCGGAGAAGGGCGTCACCTGGAATGAAATCACTGAAGAGCTTGCCAGAAGGTAACTGCATGACCAATCCTCTGCTTTCCGACCGGATTTTATGCAGCGTTGAAAAACCTGCGAGATATACCGGCAATGAACTGAACAGCGTCGTAAAAGACAAAAATTCCATAGACATCCGGTTTGCCATGTGCTTTCCGGATGTTTATGAAATTGGAATGTCCCATCTCGGAATCCAGATCATCTATGAACAGCTGAACCGCCGTACGGATACATGGTGCGAGAGGGTCTATTCTCCATGGCCGGATCTGACGAAGCTGATGAAGGAAGAGGGGATTCCTCTCTTCGCACTGGAATCCCAGGATCCGGTAAAGGAATTTGACATCCTCGGAATCACGCTTCAGTATGAACTCTGCTACACAAACGTACTTCAGATCCTTGATCTTTCCGGCATAGCTCTCAGGGCGGCAGACCGGACGGAGTCGGATCCCGTAGTCATCGGGGGAGGGCCCTGCGTCTATAATCCCGAGCCCATTGCTCCGTTTTTCGATCTCTTCTACATCGGCGAGTCCGAAACCGTGATGGACATGGTCGTCGATCTTCGAAGGGATATGAAACGAAGCGGAAGAACAAGGGAAGAGTTTATTCACGAAGCCGGAAAAATTCCCGGCATATACGCACCCGGACTGTATACCCCGGCGTATCATGAAGATGGAACCATCGCCTCTTTCAATCCTGTATATCCGGATCTGCCGTGCCGTATTGAAAGGCAGGTCTGTACGGATCTGGACAGCGCTCCTTATCCGCAGAAACCGATCGTTCCCTACATCCGCCCGACACAGGACCGTGTCGTTCTCGAAATCCTCCGCGGTTGTATCCGTGGATGCCGTTTCTGTCAGGCGGGAATGGTGTACAGGCCTCTCAGGGAAAGAAGCCTTGAGACACTGAAATCCTACGCCCGCAGTATGCTGGCGGAGACCGGTTACGACGAAATTTCACTCAGCTCCCTAAGCTCCAGTGATTACACTCACCTGGAGGAGCTGATCACATGGCTGATCGACACGTACCAGAAGGAACATGTCAATATATCACTGCCTTCACTCAGAATCGATAATTTTTCGCTGGACGTCATGGGCAAGGTCCAGGATGTAAGGAAGAGTTCCCTCACCTTTGCACCGGAAGCCGGAACCCAGAGACTGCGCGACGTTATCAATAAAGGAATTACGGAAAATGACATTCTGACGGGAGCCTCCGCCGCATTTTCAGGCGGCTGGGATAAAGTCAAGTTCTACTTCATGCTCGGTCTTCCGACGGAACAGGATGAAGACCGGAAGGGGATCGCTCATCTCGCCCAGAAGGTCTGCGAGACATTTTATGATGAAATCCCAAAGGAAGAGCGCCACGGCAGCATCGATATCACCGTCAGCACCTCCTTTTTTGTCCCGAAGCCGTTCACGCCATTCCAGTGGGCGGTAATGTACGACCCGGACGAGTATATCGGCTTTGCGCATACCGTAAGGGACGAAATCCGGCAGATGAAGAACCAGAAGCGGATCCATTATAAATGGCACGAAGCGGACGCGACAGTACTGGAGGGCGTGTTTGCCCGGGGCGACCGGAAAGTTGCCGACGTAATCGAACGGGCCTACCGTCTCGGAGCTCTGTTTGATTCCTGGTCTGACTATTTCCGCTATGATATCTGGCTCCGTGCATTTGAGGAGTGCGGCGTCGACATCGATTTCTACACGAAACGGGTCAGATCCGCCGACGAAATCTTCCCCTGGGACTTTATCGACGCCGGCGTGACAAAGCAGTTTTTATTAAGGGAATGGAACACGGCGACAGCAGACGGAACCGTCACGCCGAACTGCAGACAGAAGTGCAGCGGCTGCGGCGCAAGACGCTTTCGAAGCGGCGTATGCTTTGAGGATTCCGGAAAAGACGCATTATGTCTGGAAAAAAACGGAGGTGAATCATGAAAATACGCATCCGCTTTTCCAAGACCGGTCCGATCCGGTTTACGGGGCATCTCGATTTTATGAGAAGCTTCCAGAAGACACTGAAAAAAAGCGGTCTTCCCGCTGTTTACTC
>CADBRO010000178.1 GCA_902797075.1 uncultured Lachnospiraceae bacterium | reverse complement strand
TCTGAACACGGTCGATGTCATTCACAGAAAAGAAAAATCGGGCGCGCTGAACGGTCTTTTCCGCGTCCAGCTGTTCCGTCAGGACGACTCCCACAATCTGATCACAGAAGATCAGATCGAAGAAGAAATCCACGATATCATGACCATCGCCGACGAAATCTACGGAACACTGGGACTGACATACAGAGCCGAGCTCTCGACGAGACCGGACGATTTCATGGGTGACGTGGAAGTCTGGGACAAGGCGGAAGAGAGCCTGAAGCGTATCCTTGACAAGATTTATGGCGAAGGAAATTATGAGATCAATGAAGGCGACGGCGCGTTCTACGGACCGAAGCTCGACCTTCAGATGAAGGACTGCCTCGGACGCGAGTGGCAGATGGGAACCATCCAGCTCGACTTCCAGCTTCCGCTGAATTTCGATTTGAAGTACGTGGCGGCTGACGGATCCTTCAGAAGACCTGTTATGGTTCACCGTGCAATTTTCGGATCCATGGAGCGGTTCATCGGTATCCTGATCGAGAACTTCAAGGGCTCCTTCCCGTTCTGGCTGAGCCCGGTCCAGGTCGGAATTGTACCGATCCGTACAGATCATAATGAATACGCAAAGAAGGTTGCAGATCTTCTTCGGAAGAAAGGAATCCGGTTCGAAGTCGACTACAGCGACAAGAACATGAAGGAGAAGATCAAGGCATATAAGAATTACAAAGATCCGTATATCCTGGTTCTCGGAAATGAAGAGGCGGAAAACAACACCGTATCGATCAATATCCGCGGCAATAAGCAGCTTCACGGTGTTCCGCTCGACAAATTTATTGAAATGTGCGTCAAAATGAACGAGGAACGCCCGCTGGACCTGATTGAAACACTGGACTAAGGCGGAAAACGAATCACAAGCGGCTACCCTGTCTGTCATCGGACAGGGTAACTGTTTTTTAATCACTGACCGGACGCCGTCTGACGATCAGACCAGGAAAGCGAAACGGATCACCATTTGCAATAATCGGAGACAAATAAATGGAGAATCAGTTTGAGAGAACAGAGCGCCTTCTCGGCGCGGATGCGATGACGAAGCTGAGAAGCTGCAAGGTTGCGGTATTCGGAGTCGGCGGAGTCGGCGGATACTGCGTAGAAGCTCTCGTTCGAAGCGGAATCGGATCACTGGATCTGATCGACAGCGATACAGTCTGTCTTTCGAATCTGAACCGGCAGATTATCGCGACCCATAAAACGATCGGAATGTATAAAGTGGATGCGGCAGCGGAGCGCGCAAAGGATATAAATCCCGATGTCGAAGTGAACTGCCGCCGGTGTTTCTTTCTGCCGGAAAATGCCGGAGAATTTGATTTTTCAAAATATGATTATGTGATAGATGCAGTCGATACGGTTACTGCGAAGATTGAAATAGCCGTGCGTGCATCTGAAGCCGGTGTCCCGGTCATCAGCGCGATGGGAGCGGGGAATAAACTTGATCCGACAGGATTTATGGTCACGGACATATTTGATACAAAGATAGATCCGCTTGCCAAAGTGATGCGGAGGGAATTGAAAAAAAGGGGCATCCGGAAGCTCAAAGTCGTTTATTCCGAAGAACAGCCGCTGCCTGTACATGAGGCAGAAGACGAAGAATCTGCGGCGTCTGAAGACGGACAAGCCTTGCGGAAACGAAGGGCAACACCCGGAAGCTGCTCGTTTGTCCCATCGGCGGCCGGTTTGGTTATAGCAGGCGCAGTGATACGAGATCTGTGCGGAATTCACTTGTCAGCAGGAGGCAGAAATGGCAAAACAGGAAAGAAGTCCTGAGACAGCACAAAAAGCGGAAAACAGCAGACCATCATGTCCGTACCGTAAAAAATGCGGCGGATGCGAAACCATCGGCCAGGACTACCGGAAGACACTTCTGGAAAAAGAAAAGTCTGTGGAGAAGCTCCTGAAATCATTTGTAAAGCCGGACGGCATCGTAGGAATGGACGATCCGTATTATTACAGAAATAAAGTCCACAGAGTAGTCTCTTATGAGCGGCGCGGACGTCAGGAGTTCCATACTGCCGGTATCTATTCCGAGGGTACGCATAAAGTTGTGCCGGTCAAAAACTGTCTCATCGAAAATAAAGTTGCGCAAAAAATCATCGACGATATTCTGAAGCTGGCAAAGGACTTTAAAATCAGGGCATATAATGAAGACAGCGGAGTCGGACTTCTGAGGCACATTCTTGTCAGAACAGCGCATGCCACGGGAGAGCTGATGGTGACCCTGGTTCTTACATCGCCTGTGCTGCCGGGAAAAAAGAACTTTGTCCGGATACTGAGGGAACAGCACCCTGAGATCACAACGCTTGTCATCAATGTGAACAACCGGCCGGGAACAATGGTGCTCGGAGAGCGGGAATCCCTGGTTTTCGGAAAAGGATATATCGAGGACGAATTGTGCGGCAGGCGCTTCCAGATCTCTTCGAGATCCTTTTATCAGGTCAATTCCGTACAGACAGAAAAACTGTATGTTCAGGCAGCGGAATATGCAGGGCTGACAGGCAAAGAAGACATTATCGACGCCTATTGCGGCATCGGAACGATCGGGATTTCCGTTGCCGGAAAGGCTAAAACAGTGACCGGAATCGAGCTGAACAGAGATGCAGTTCGCGACGCTGCCGGCAATGCAAGACTGAACGGGATGAAGAACTGTGCCTTTAGTGCCGGAGATGCCGGGAATTTTCTTATGAAAATGGCTGCTGATGGTAAAAAGGCTGATGTTTTATTCATGGATCCTCCAAGAAGCGGCTCAACAGAGGAATTTATCGATGCCGTGGCAGCAGCCGGAGTGAAGCGGGTGGTGTACATCTCCTGTAACCCGGAGACACTCGCGAGGGATCTTGCGTGGTTTGAAAAGCGCGGATACAGGGCAGAGAAGGCCAGGAGTTTTGACATGTTTCCCTGGACCCGCCACGTCGAGACCGTCTGTCTACTAACACATTCTTGAGCTTAGTGGCCTGAAAAAGCCTGAAATACTGGGGTTTCCGTCACCGAGAGCGATAGCGGCTCCGCGTGATGGAAACCCTCGTTTATCCTCTGCG
>CADBRO010000177.1 GCA_902797075.1 uncultured Lachnospiraceae bacterium | reverse complement strand
ATTCAGCCATGCGTGAATCAAGAAAAACAAAACTCGCATGGCAATACGGCCATGCGTGAATCAAGAAAAACAAAACTCGCATGGCGATTCAGCCATGCGTGAATCAAGAAAAACAAAACTCGCATGGCAATACAGCCATGCGAGAATTCAAAAAATCAAGAATAGCATTATGGGACACCGGCTTTAAAGCTATCAAATTTACCTTCTGTGTCTCCGGCTGTAATCCTCGCGGATCGGGGCAAGCAGCTCGTCCGCGTCAAAGGCCGTCGCCATTTCCTTCGCCGATGCAGACATCCTGGCGCAGTCTACAGCTTTCGACATCACTTCCCAATTAAGCTGCGTTCCCGCCCTGTCATTTTCATAACTGACGGCGCGGCTTGCCTTTATGCCAAAGTTTCCGGCGACACTGATGGCATCCATGTTGGCACCGAGGAACAGGAACTCCCAGTGATATTTCTCTTTTTCATGCTCCACCATCCTCCGGACCTCATCAAAGCCGTATCTGCGGCTCGCATTCTCCATTCCGTCCGTCGTAATGATAAACAGTGTCTTCTCCGGAACGTCCTCTTCGCGGGCATATTTGTGCACATTTGCGATGTGGCGGACAGCGCCTCCGACAGCATCAAGCAGCGCGGTGCAGCCGCGCACATAGTACTGACGGTCGGTCATCGGTTCAACCTTCCGGATATCCACCCGGTCATAGAGCACCTCCGTCTGATCGTCGAACAGCACCACCGATACGTACGCCTCGCCTTTCTCCTGCTTCTGCTTCGCAATAAGGCTGTTGAATCCGCCGATCGTATCCGGCTCGAGCCCCTGCATGGATCCGCTCCTGTCAATAATAAATACGAGTTCGGTTAATCCCTTTTTCATCATTCTCCTCACTTTCTGCTGTATCCAGCCCTTCTCATCTCCTGTTGTGAGGTCAGTATAGCAGGCGGAATTAAAAAACAGGTCGCTTGAAGAGCGACCCGTAAAGATGCTGCGGGAATGACGCGGGTATGGAGTAAGAGCGCCTCTTTTGGAGTACGATTTTCGCCGGAGAACATCTAAGAGACCCCTCTTTCGGAATACCATTTTCGCCGGAGAATATCTAAGAGCCCCCTTTGGAATACCATTTTCACCGGAGAATATCTAAGAGCCCCCCTTTTGGAATACCATTTTCGCCGGAGAACATCTGCTTTACAGGAATATGAACAGCATTTGATATAATATGTGCATCCACTCAAATAAAGATTTGTAGTTTCATCAGACAGGTTATCCAAGAACAGAATTGACAGCAAAAGATTGCAAAACTTTATCGGAGGTAACTATGAAAATGTCAATCCGCATGAAAAAAGCAACAACCCTGGTTATCGCATTCATCATGACAGCTGCATTTACGGCATGCGTGCCCGTCTCTGCCGCTGAAAAAAGGTTCGTAGTCACTTCAAACTGGATGTACGATAAAAACAAGATGGACAACCGCAGGAACATTCTCGGAAAATACAACTCCAGAGAAGATGCAGTTGCCGCCATCAGGAAACAGCCGTCCGCCACAAAAGCCGAGTGGTATATCTACGACACAAAAACAAGAACAGTCGTTTATCCCATAAAAGTCACGACATCAGACCGGCAGGCAAAAATCGACAAGGCCGTTGCGTGGGCGGTCGCCATTTCAAAAGACAGCCGCCATGGTTATTCCTGCGGGGGAGAGCTGTCAAAGGACAATCTTCACTTAATCAGCTCCCGCTGGGGCAGGTACGGAGACTACTCATGTTCAACGCTTGCGGTAATGATGTATGACCTGGCGGGATTAACCGAAATCCGCAAAACCGCAACCTATAGCCGTTGTTCTTTCGTTCAGCTGCGCTCTAAGCAAGGCGGCGGCCATCGATATCCCGGCATCAGTTCCGTAAATCTCGGAAGCGTTCTTCTTAAAACAAAGAAGTTCAAAGATGTATCGGCCGCGTATGAGGCCAACGGTATGCACGCATTAAAGGCCGGAGACATCATGGTTCGCGGCGACAAGGGACATGTCGCCATCTATGTCGGCAGCGGAATGTATACCCAAGCAACGAGCAATGAACGAAATATCGAATATCTGGATAATCCCACGCCGGGAGATTCTACCGGCCGAGAAATCCACACCGTCGGCTTTAATCTGCCCCGAAATTACAAGGTATACCGCCCCATCGCATAGTATTTTTCACCTGTTCCTCTGCAGACAGGCTTCGCTTTCACTCAGATAGTTTTTCACCTGTCCCTCTGCAGACAGGCTTCGCTCTCTCAGATAATTTTCACCTGTCCCTCTGCGGATAGGCTTCGCTTTCACCGAGCGCATTCAGGGCGGCGGTTTTTACCGCCCTGATGTTCTCCTCGCTTAATTCATATGTATTTATGCTCAGTTTCTTATATGAGTCCATCGCGGTCTGATACTCATCCTGACTGATCAGGTTTTGTTCATAGGTCCGCGTGCCATCTTCAAGGGCGGCAATATCAATATCTATGCCCTTGTAGTAACGGCCGTTGAAATAATAATAACATTTCGACAGCTGCGCCGCTCTCCCCGTAAACCGGAAGATGCGCTGCCTGAAATCTCTGCTGCCGTAATTTTCCTTCTCGCTGATCCATCCGCCGGCAAAAAGGGTTGCTCCGCAGTCCGCATTGCCCATGGTGATGTCTTCGGAAATGCGGGAAACCTCGCTGTCCACCAGACAGAAGGCGTCCATAACCTGAAATTCCCCGTAGGAAACATTTCCGAGAAGAAGCTCCAGCACTCCATCCCCGTTAAGATCAAACAGTGAAAATACCATTTTCTCATCTTCGGAAAGCTGCAGAGAAGGCAGGACAAGCGCCTTAAATTCATCAGGATAGGTCACTGTATGCGTCTGCCTGTAATTTTCGTAAATCCAGGAGTACGCCTCAATGATCGTGCCATATTTAAGATACATCTGCATTGTAACGGAATTCGCGCCCTGTTCATCTTCAAATGGCACAATCGTCCCATTTTCAGCCTTATAAAGAACAGCCCCGGCATCTTTCGTCGCGCGGTTCGCATAATAATCAATGTAGAATTTATCCGCGGAAATGAGGCCGTCCTCGATGTACCCCTCGACATTCGCTTTCTCCGTAAAGCCGTTCTGGTTTACTTCGAAAACACGAATCTCGCAGT
>CADBRO010000176.1 GCA_902797075.1 uncultured Lachnospiraceae bacterium | reverse complement strand
CACATGCTTTCTTTGCGGCTGCGGTGCAGGCCTTCTGGTTTTTCTGTTTTACCGGAAGCGGGAGTTCTTTGATTTCAGCGGTTTTGAAGAAAAAGCCGGCCGTGACACGCATTCGAACATGCTGATAAGATATCTGCTGAATGTCTGGAGAAACATAAAGGCAACAGGTCTGTATTTTCTTTTCGGCATTCTGCTGTCCGCCCTGTTCCAGCGTTACGTGCCGCAGAGTCTGATGGTGAAAGTATTCGGAGGAAATGAAGCCTTCGGCGTCCTGATGGCGGCAACGGTCGGCGTGCCTCTTTACGCCTGCGGCGGCGGGACGATACCGCTTCTGCAGCAGTGGCTGTGGGAAGGCATGAGCATGGGGAGCGCGGCCGCTTTCATGATTACCGGACCGGCCACAAAGATCACGAACCTCGGAGCTTTAAAAATCGCTATGGGATGGAAACGGTTTGCGTTGTATATTCTTTTTGTAATGCTGTTTTCTTTCCTTGCCGGTCTGGTCGTGAACCTGATCGTGTAATCAAAAAAAGCTTTAAGAAAATGAGTAGGAGGTGACCTTCCCTGCACGACATATGGAACCCCTGGCACGGCTGTAAAAAATGCAGCGAGGGCTGCCGGAACTGTTATATGTATTACCTGGATTCGCTCCGGAATAAGGACGGATCCCGGATATACAGGACAAAGGCGGGCTTTAGATATCCGCTTTCCAAAGACCGCAATGGTCAGTATAAGGTAAAAAGCGGCGAGATGCTCCGCGTCTGTATGACATCTGATTTTTTTCTGGAGGAGGCGGATCCCTGGCGGGATGAAGCCTGGGAAATAATTCGGAGGAGGCCGGATGTGAAGTTCTATCTCCTGACCAAGCGGCCGGAGCGGGTGGCGGACCACCTGCCGTCAGGCTGGCGAGACGGCTGGGAAAATGTAATGTTCAATGTGACCTGTGAAAATCAGCGCCGTGCCGACGAGCGTATTCCCATTCTTCTGGATCTTCCTTTTAAGCACAAAGGGATCATGTGCGCTCCCTTCATCGGGCCTGTTTCCATCGCGAAGTATCTTCCCGCAGAACAGATTGAACAGGTTTACTGTGACGGGGAAAACTACAACGGCGCCCGTCCCTGCCATTATGAATGGGTGAAGACACTGCACGACGAGTGCAGGGCGTACAACGTCACATTTGTTTTCTGCGGAACCGGGAGACGCTTTGTAAAAGACGGAAAAACATATAAGATCGAAGGAAACGCTCTGCAGAGTGAACAGGCGTTAAAGTCAGGACTCAGTTTTAAGGGAAAGCCCATTGAGTTTATGCTGACAGATGAATGGGGCTGGCCGATCCCTGAAGAGAACCTGTATAAGCCGCATTTCCGCGCAAAATGCCAAAAATGCGGTATGCGTCTCACATGCAATGGTTGCAGTAACTGCGGCAGATGCGATGGAACTGATCTGTCAGGGCTGTGAAGGTTAAGCAGGTTATCCTGCATGCTTCAGCATTTTTCTCAGCCTTTCGGCCCGGACGGGGTATTCCTCGAAGAAAGCATCTTCGCCGTATCCTTTGATATAGAAATTCTCCAGCACAAACATGCACATTTCACGTTCTTTGCCGATGTCGCCGGCATTTTTCAAATACTGCCGGACCAAAGAGCAGAGGGAAAACCAGTCTGCTTTGAACCTCTCGTAGAGATCCGTATTTCCGTAACCGAGCCATTTATCGATTCTGATCTTGGAAAGGCTTTTTTCCCTGCAGCCGTTTTCGGGGAAAAAATAGCGGATTCCGTCAGAACTGTATTTTCTTGCAAGCGGATAAAGCCGGCAGATGCCGGGACGGAATGAGTGAATTCCGCATCGTCCGCTGTCCTCAAGGAAGCTGCATGCGCCGGTTCGCTCATTCATCGCGAGATAGGGGATAATCAGACCGTTGTCTGCAGTGAGTTCCACTTCGCTATGAAGCAGAGCGGCGAAAGGACGGGTAAGTCCTTTGGACAGAAGATCCGAGTCGTACGGATCGAGAAGAATCGTATCGCCCATACCGCGGCAGCACTCGCCGCAGCCTTCGCAGCGCGGCGAATAGAGGCGCGCCATTTCCCGGGATGTATATAAACGGTCCAAGTTTTACCTCCGGTAAATCGAAATATTGTGTAAAAAAAAGCCCCGGATCACCGGGGCTTTATCTTTGCGCTTAAAGTCGGCATTGCCAAAAGCAGCCAGTCACGCGCCTTATTATAGAATAGAAGCATGGAATAGTCCATACGGTCTTTGAACCGCAGGCTGATACCGTCAGGCAGCCATATTCGCTTCGCCGCTGCCGAATACGACGGTCAGCGTGCCTGTTTCAAAGCTGTCCTCACCGAAGCTTCCGGAACCCTGTCTGCTGATGGTGAGCTTCGCGGAGTCGCCCAGGCTGTAGTTGCCAAGCGCCTGCTTGAGTTCCTGAACAGTCGTGATCTCTATTCCGTCGATGGCAGTGATGATGTCTCCTTCGAGGACACCGGCGTTGTCTGCCGGACCGCCTGCATCAACCTCAATGACATAAACGCCGTTGGGAATGAGATAAGATGACTGGTAGTCTTCCGTGATTGTGGCGACCGTTACGCCGAGGCGCACAGTGCCGTCTTCATTTACGCTGTCCGCTGAAGGAGTCTTGCCGTTTGCGAGATCTGTAAGAATCGGGTTCGCCGTGTCAACCGGGATGGCGTAGCCCATGCCTTCAACCATGGTATCAGCGTATTTTGCGGAGTTAATTCCGATCAGTTCGCCTCTCATGTTAAGAAGGGCGCCGCCGGAGTTGCCCGGATTGATAGAAGCGTCCGTCTGGATCATGCCTTCCGTCTGCTCGACTGCTCCCGTAGATTCGTTGCGGGAAGTGATGGAGCGGTTCAGCGCGCTGACGATTCCGGCGGATACGGACTGCCCGTAGCCGAGAGCGTTGCCGATGGCGACGACCTGTTCGCCGACTTCAAGAGCATCGGATGATCCGAACGGAATAACTGTAATTGCTTCAAGCGTGCTGTCTTCCAGTTCGCTCTTTGCAACCTTGATAATAGCAAGATCGTGGGAAGCGTCGCTGCCGACGATCTCTGCAGGAGCAGCGCTTTCATCGATGAATGCGACGGACAGTGTTGTCTGCATGCCGCTGATAACATGCTCATTGGATGCGATCAGAATATCGTCATCGGTCTCTCCGACAATTACGCCGCTGCCCATGCTGACGCTTTCGCGTGTCTGCGGCTGCTGATTGTATCCGCGGCCGTAATAATCTCCGAAGCCGTAATCACCAAAGAAGAAATCGAAAGGACTTCCGTTGAAATAGTTCCGGACTTCTTCTACGGATGTGTTGGTAATCGCAACCATCGCGGGCATTGCCGACCTGCAGACCTCCTGAATAGTCATGTCTTCCGATGCTGTAGATTCTCCGCCGAGGCTGTCGATCAGCTCGTCAAGGTCTTCCGTGCTTTCCTCGGTTTCCTGTTCTTCCTCCGGCATTTCCGCCTGGGATATATCCTCCGCGCTTGTGATGACGCCGGCACCGACGAGTCCGACACACGCTGTGAGTGCAAATGCAAGACCAAAATTCTTTAACTTCCTCATGGTTTGATCCTCCTTGAATATTTATTCCGAAGTCAGAAGCTGCTTCGTAATTGTGTATTTTGATTGCAGTTTTTTGAATTATGCATTCTCTCTGCT
Source organism: uncultured Lachnospiraceae bacterium (assembly GCA_902797075.1). Lineage (GTDB taxonomy): Bacteria > Bacillota > Clostridia > Lachnospirales > Lachnospiraceae > Chordicoccus. The sequence goes on along the minus strand of CADBRO010000176.1, from coordinate 11,702 downwards.
GCGATGAGATCATTTTTGCGCAAAAGTGTGGAGGAATTGTGTATCGATCATGTTATATTTGTGATGATGCAGACTGAATCCGGGACTTAAAAGGATTTGCCGTTCTGACAGGCATGGTGTATTATGTCTTAAAATGTCTAGTAAAACGGGAGCAAAAGAAAATGGCAACCAATCGTATACTTCTCATCTACAATCCGAAAGCGGGAAGAGGACTTTTTCTGCATCATCTTCCCAGCGTTATTGACCTGTTTGTCAAAGCCGGATTTACGGTTGAGGTTTATCCCACACAGGGAAGCGGAGACGCGGCTTCAAAGATTCCCTATCTGACAGAAGAGTACTATATGATAGTCGCCGCCGGAGGAGACGGGACTTTGGACGAGGTTGTTACCGGAATCACGAGATCCGGAAAGAAGACTCCGATCGGATATATCCCGGTGGGCTCCACAAACGACTATGCGGTAAGTCTCGGACTCTCCGTCAACGTCATGGAAGCGGCAGGAAGCATCATTGCGGGAAAGCCCCATCCTGTGGACGTGGGCATTTTTAACAAGGATCACGTATTTATCTATGTGGCTGCGTTCGGGGCATTTACGGATGTGGCTTACACAACGAATCAGGATATGAAAAATGCTCTCGGCCACGTCGCTTACCTGATCGAGGCGACGAAGAGGCTCGGCGATCTGAAGTCCTATCCGATGCGTGTCAGATTAAACGGAGTGACCCTCCAGCAGGATTATATTTACGGTATGGTTACGAACTCCATTTCCATCGGAGGAATCAAGCATATTACCGGAAATGAGGTGCGGCTCGACGACGGTGAGTTTGAGGTTACCCTGGTAAGAAATCCGCGGAATATCCTTGAGATGCAGGAGATCGTCGGCAGTCTTTTGATGGGAAACTACGATACCGCCCTTATTGATTATTTTAAGACAGACCATATTGAACTGGAGTGTCCGGTCGAGCTGCAGTGGACGTTTGACGGCGAGTACGGCGGGACATACAAAAATGTCGAAATAGAAAACAGAGCAAGGTCGCAGATGATCATACTTGAAGAAGGAAGGTCCCTGCTGACGAAAGGAAAATAAATCGGAGACGCGCCATATGGAAGAAAAAAACAGAAACCTGCAGGAGATATTCGGCGAGGACGTTTTTAACGATACCGTCATGAGGCAGAGACTGCCGAAGAAGGTATACCAGGCTCTGAAGGAAAATATTGAGGAAGGAACAGAGCTTGATCCGGAAACGGCTGATATGGTCGCCCACGAGATGAAGGAATGGGCGATCGAGAAGGGAGCGACACATTTTACCCACTGGTTCCAGCCCCTTACGGGAGTGACGGCGGAGAAGCACGACTCCTTTATTACCGCGCCTCTTCCGAGCGGTAAAACGCTCATGAGTCTGTCAGGAAAGGAACTGATCAAAGGAGAACCGGATGCTTCCTCCTTCCCTTCGGGAGGACTCCGCGCTACCTTTGAGGCACGCGGATATACAATATGGGACAGCGCGTCCCCTGCGTTTGTAAGGCATGACGAGAGCGGCGCAACGCTCTGCATTCCCACCGCGTTCTGTTCTTATACGGGAGAGGCTCTTGACCAGAAGACGCCGCTTCTCCGTTCCATGGAAGCCATAAACCGTGAGGCGGTCAGACTGATCCGCCTGTTCGGAAACACGACGTCGCAGCATGTGACGCCTTATGTTGGCCCCGAACAGGAATACTTTATCATCGACCGCGAAAAATATCTGAAACGGATGGACCTTGTCTTTACGGGAAGGACGCTTTTCGGTGCGAAGGCGCCGAAAGGGCAGGAGCTCGACGATCATTATTTCGGAACGCTGCGGCCGAGAATCGCATCTTATATGCGGGACGTAAATCAGGAACTCTGGCGCCTCGGCGTTCCGGCGAAAACGCAGCACAATGAGGCGGCGCCGGCACAGCACGAGCTGGCTCCGGTCTACGAGAAAGTGAATGTCGCCGTCGATCACAACCAGATCGTGATGCAGACGCTCAAAAGAGTTGCGACGAGGCACGGACTCCGCTGCCTTCTGCACGAGAAGCCATTTGACGGAGTCAACGGATCCGGAAAACATAATAACTGGTCCCTGATGACAGACGACGGCATCAATCTGCTGGAACCGGGAATCACGCCCCATGAGAATATCCAGTTCCTGCTCGTTCTGACCTGCATTCTGAAGGCGGTGGACGAGTATGCCGATCTGCTGCGCGAGTCGGCCGCTGACGTCGGAAACGACTTAAGACTCGGAGGAAATGAGGCTCCGCCGGCTATTATTTCAGTATTTTTAGGCGAGCAGCTGGAAGACGTGATCTCCCAGCTTGCCTCAAACGGCCGCGCCACCGGCGCGAGAAGGGTCGGAACGCTCGAAACCGGAGTATCGTATCTCAACAATATCAGTAAAGATGCGACGGACAGAAACCGCACCTCGCCGTTCGCGTTTACCGGCAACAAATTCGAGTTCCGCATGGTGGGTTCAAGAGACTCTGTCGCCGCGCCGAATGTCGTTCTTAATACGATCGTGGCGGACGCATTTTCAAAGGCGTGCGACGTTCTGGAGGAGGCCGGGCCGGACCGTTTTGACGAAGCGCTTCATGATCTGATCCGGAGCTACGCGTCAGAGCACCAGAGGATTATTTTCAACGGAAACGGATATTCGAGATCCTGGGTCACCGAGGCAAAACGGCGGGGACTCCCGAATATCAATTCCTTCGTGGACGCAATCCCCGCCCTGACGACTGATAAAGCGGTAGCGCTGTTTGAAAAGTTCGGGGTATTCTCCGGGAAAGAACTGACCAGCCGGATGGAGGTCAAGTACGAGACCTATTCCAAGGACATCAATATCGAGGCGAGGACAATGATAGAGATGGCCGGCAAACAGCTGATTCCCGCCATGATGCGTTGCGCAGGGCAGATCGCGTCATCTGCAAATTCAATCCGGAGCCTCGGGATGGACGCGGGGGTTCATGAGAAAAAGCTTAAGGAACTGACAGAGCTTCTGAGAGCTGCGGAGGAAGCCTGTGAAAAGCTCGAAGAAGTGACAAATCAGGCGGAGAGTCTTCCGCACGGAAGAAATCAGGCCCTGTCATACCGGGACCTTGTGGTTCCCGCAATGCAGGCGCTCCGCGCTCCCGTAGACCGCGCCGAAATGATCGTGGACAAAGCGTGCTGGCCGATCCCGACTTACGCTGATCTGATGTTTGAAGTATAAGCTTAATTTTCATCTTTTGCTTTTATTTTTGTCAAAATTGCTATATAATGACTATGATTTCTGTTGGAAATTAAACAAAAAGACAATTTCACTTTCAGAAAGGCAGTTCATATATGATCTCGAATCTCGTACTTCAGGATACCGTAAACGGGATAAAAGCAATTTCAAAGTGCGATCTGTCAATCGTCGGCCTCGACGGAAATGTAATTGCGTCTACAAGGGATGATATTACGGTAATACGGAGCGATATCGTGAGTTTCGCGGAATCGCAGGCAGACACCCAGGAAATCAGGGATACCTGTTATTTTAAGGTTTATGACGATTATCAGCTGGAGTTCATCGTGATCGCTCAGGGCGGCGACGATACGGCCATGGTCGGCAAGATGACTGCATTCCAGATCCATAACCTTCTGATCGCCTACAAGGAACATTTTGACAAGGACAATTTCATTAAGAACCTGCTTCTTGACAATCTGCTTCTCGTCGACGTATACAACCGGGCGAAGAGGCTCCATATCGCGACGGACGTAAGGCGGGTCGTCTATATCCTTGAATCGGAACAGAGCAAGGATTACAGCACTCTGGAGGCGGTCAAGAACATTTTCTCAAGATCAAAGAATGATTTTATTACCGCTGTTGACGAGAAGAACATTATTATCATAAAGGAACTCGGGCCGGACGACGATGCCGCAGAGATGGCTAGGATCGCCGAATCGGTCACCAGCGCACTGGAGGAAGGGGAGCACGGCGCCGTTCACGTTGCATACGGAAGCGCGGTCCCCGAGATCAAAGAAGTTTCGCGCTCCTACAAGGAAGCGCGGATGGCGCTTGACGTCGGTAAGATTTTCTTCGAGAACCAGAACATCATCGCTTACAGCCAGCTTGGAATCGGCCGCCTGATCTATCAGCTGCCGATCCCGCTCTGCAAGATGTTCATCCGCGAGATCTTTACGGAGAAATCGCCGGACGATTTCGATGAGGAAACACTTGCGACGATCAATAAATTCTTCGAGAATTCGCTGAATGTATCCGAGACCTCGAGACAGCTTTACATTCACAGGAATACGCTGGTCTACCGTCTTGACAAGCTTCAGAAGAGTACAGGACTTGACCTCAGGGTATTTGATGACGCGATCACATTCAAAATCGCGCTTATGGTCGTCAAATACATGAAATACATGGAAACCCTGGAGTACTGAAGCTCTGCCGTGAAAGGCGGCGGAAAAGCGAAAGTCTTGAAAAGAACACGGAAATATGTTATATCAGATGAACAGTTGTACCTGTGCATTGGCCCGGGTGCATCTGTTCATTTTTATTCATCCGGAGGAAACAATGATCGATCTTGACCGCGTAAGCAAACAGTATGAAAAAGGGCACCCGGCCGTGGATGAAATATCTCTTCATGTCGATAAAGGAGAGTTTGTCTTTGTTGTCGGCGACAGCGGATCCGGAAAATCGACACTGATCCGCCTGCTTCTGAAAGAAATCGAACCGACGGGCGGTATTATCACGGTAAACGGAAAGGTTCTGAATACGATGAAGCGGAGCAGGATTCCGAAGTACCGGCGCCGCATCGGAACCGTGTTTCAGGATTTCCGGCTGCTTGAAGAAATGAACGTGTATGAAAATGTCGCCCTTGCGATGCATGCGGTGGAAGCGCCGGGAAGGGTGATCCGCGAGCGGGTTCCCGAAGTGCTTCAGGAAGTGGGGCTGGCAGGAAAGTATAAAAGTCTGCCGCGCCAGCTGTCCGGCGGCGAGCAGCAGCGTGTCGCAATCGCCAGGGCAATTGTCAATCACCCGAAGGTGCTTCTTGCGGATGAGCCGACAGGAAATCTCGATCCGGGAAATTCCTATGAGATCATGAACCTTCTTCAGGAGATCAATCTGAACGGCACAACCGTGCTTGTCGTTACCCATAACAGGGATCTCGTCAATCAGTTCCGGAAGAGGGTCATCACGATGAGGCGCGGCGCGATTGCAAGGGACGTTGAGCAGGGCGGATATATCGAAGCATAATGACAGTTTGGAGGTGCCGGGTTGAAATTTAGGTCGCTGGGTTATGAGATCAGACAGGGGTTCCGCAATATTGCGAGGAACAGGATGTTTTCGATCGCTTCGATCGCGACAATGACCGCAAGTATTTTTATTTTCGGAGCGTTTTTCTTTATTATCATGAATGTGAATGCCGTCCGCCAGGATCTCGAGCAGAAAGTGGGCGTAACGGTTTTCTTTGAAATGGGTACGGATGACAGCCGGATCGAAGAGATCGGCGAGTCAATCCGGGGCATTTCCCATGTTTCAGAGGTGACGTTTACCTCCGCCGAAGAGGCGTGGGAGCAGTATAAATCAGAATACCTCGAGGGAAATGAATCCCTCGCGGAAGGGTTTAAGGATAATCCTCTGGCGAATTCCGCAAGTTATACGGTTTTAGTGGACCGGATCGAGAATCAGGACCAGGTAGTCCGGGAGATCAGGAAAATCGACGGCGTGCGCAAAGTCAATCAGAGTTCGGGCGCTGCCGAAAATCTGAAGAGCTTCAATAAGCTTTTTACGTACGCTTCCGTGGCGATTATTGTAATCCTGCTGATTGTTGCCGTTATTCTGATCTCTAATACCGTAAGCGTGGGCATCTCGGTCAGAAAGGACGAGATCAGGATCATGAAGCTGATCGGGGCAACTGACGCATTTGTCAGGGCGCCGTTTGTTGTAGAGGGAATTCTGCTCGGCGTGATCGGATCGGCGATTCCGCTCGTCATCCTGTATCTGACATACCACGTGCTGACCACAAGGCTGCTTACGAGATTCGGGTTTATGGGTTCCATGAACGGGGTCCTGCTTGACGCCGGTACGGTTTTCAGCTATCTTGTGCCCGCCGCGCTTCTCATCGGAATCGGAATCGGATTTTTCGGAGCTGTCCTGATGATCAGGAGGCATCTGAACGTCTGAGCACAGGCGGCGTCCTAAGAAGAGGTGCATATGGAAAAGGCAAAGTTTAAACTGTGTTCCGAGTATGCTCCGACAGGAGACCAGCCGGAGGCCATAGAGCAGCTGGTGCGCGGGTTTGAGGAGGGAAACCAGAGTCAGACCCTGCTTGGCGTAACCGGCTCGGGGAAAACATTTACCATGGCAAATGTGATCGCAAGGCTCGGAAAGCCGACGCTTGTGATCGCACACAATAAGACTCTCGCCGCACAGCTTTACGGGGAGTTCAAGGAATTCTTCCCCGAAAATGCGGTGGAGTATTTTGTGAGCTATTACGATTATTATCAGCCGGAGGCATATGTGCCCCAGTCGGACACCTACATCGCGAAGGATTCGGCGATCAATGACGAAATAGACAAGCTGAGACTTTCCGCCCTTTCATCGCTCAGTGAACGGAGAGACGTGATTATCGTTTCCTCAGTCAGCTGCATTTACGGCATCGGTGCTCCGGACGATTTCATGAATATGATGACTTCTGTGCGCCCCGGAATGGCGAAGGACAGGGACGAACTGATCCGCGAACTGATCGATATGCAGTATGAGCGCAACGAGATCGACTTTCACCGCGGAACATTCCGCGTGAAGGGAGACACTCTGGAGCTGATTCCGGCGGACGTCAACGAGTACGCGCTCCGCGTGGAATTCTTCGGAGATGAAATTGACCGCGTTGTTAAGGTGGATCTGCTGACCGGCGATATACTGGCTGAACTCAGTTACGCTCCGATTTACCCGGCGTCGTTCTACGTGGTCCCGGAAGAGCGCATGCGCGAGGCCTGCGAGGCGATTGAGGAGGAGAAGGAAGAGCGCGTCAGATTTTTCAAGGCAAACGATAAGCTGATCGAAGCGCAGAGAATCGAGGAACGCACGGATTTCGACGTGGAAATGATGCGCGAGACCGGAGTCTGTTCCGGAATCGAGAACTATTCGAGGCATCTCACGGGAAGAATGGAGGGTCAGCCTCCCTATACGCTGATCGATTATTTCAACAATGATTTCCTGATCATCATCGACGAGTCTCACAAGACGCTGCCGCAGATCGGGGCGATGTACAACGGCGACAGGAGCAGGAAAACGACCCTGGTGGATTACGGGTTCCGGCTTCCGAGCGCGCTGGACAACCGGCCGCTGAATTTCGGAGAGTTCGAGGACAGAATCGACCAGATCCTTTTTGTTTCCGCAACGCCGGGACCGTATGAAGAAACGCACGAGCTTCTGAGGGCCGAACAGGTTATACGGCCGACCGGGCTTCTGGATCCGGAGGTTGAAGTCAGACCGGTGAAAGGACAGATCGACGATCTTGTCGGCGAGGTTAACCGCGAGACTGCCCAGCATCACAAGGTTCTGATCACGACGCTGACCAAGAGGATGGCCGAAGATCTTACGGACTATATGAAGGATATCGGTATCCGCGTACGGTATCTTCACTCCGACATCGACACGCTGGAGCGTACGGAGATTATCCGCGACATGCGGCTTGACGTGTTCGACGTGCTGGTGGGTATCAACCTCTTAAGAGAAGGCCTGGATATACCGGAGATAGCCCTGGTGGCAATTCTTGATGCGGACAAGGAGGGATTTCTGCGGTCGGAAACCTCTCTGATTCAGACCATCGGCCGGGCGGCGAGAAATTCGGAAGGGCGCGTCATCATGTATGCTGACGTTATGACGGATTCCATGAAACGCGCGATCGAAGAGACGAAGAGGCGGCGGAAGCTCCAGATGCAGTACAACGAGGAGCACGGCATAACGCCGACCACCATCCGGAAAGCAGTCAGAGATTTGATTACGACGGCCAGGGAAGTGGCGGAAACCGAAAAGAAACTCGGCAAGGAACCGGAGGACATGAACCGGGAAGAGCTCGAGGAGATGATTGTCAAGGTCGAGAAGCAGATGAGAGCTGCCGCTGCGGAACTGAATTTTGAGATGGCGGCTGAACTGAGAGACCAGATGATTCTTCTTAGGCAGAACCTGGAGGACGCGACGGACACGGACAGGCGGATCCGCCGCGAAAAGAGGTCGCAGGAAAAAATCCAGAAGAAGCATACCTATAAATCCCAGAACGGAAGACGCCATTACAACCGCGGCGGAAAAGTATAACGATGATCATAAGAAAAGGACGGATCCTTAGGATCCGCCCTTAGTTTTTCATGTGATTTCCGGCTTATGAGAAGTTGGTGATGAGCGTGATAATTCTCAGGATAAAGATTACGAATACGCCCCACATAACCGGTGATACGTCATGAGCCTTCTTTGTCAGAACTTTCACGATGACCCATGTCAGCATGGCGAACATGATTCCGGTTGCGATTGAATAAGCAAGCGGCATCATCACGATAGCCATGAAACCGCCGAGAGCATCCGCGATGTCGCCTTCGAAGGACATCTTCGTGACCGAGGAGAGCATCAGCATTCCGACGTAAATCAGAGCCGGCGCTGTCGCAAATGAAGGAATCGCAAGGAAAATCGGGCTGAAGATCAGCGCGAGCAGGAACCAGCAGCCGGTTGTAAATGCGGTGAGACCGGTCTTACCGCCTTCAGCAACGCCTGCGGAGGATTCAACGAAGGAAGTGACGGTAGATGTTCCGAGGCAGGCGCCGGCAGTTGTGCCGATCGCGTCCGCAAGAAGAACTTTTCCTGCGCGGGGAAGCTTGCCGTCCTTATCCAGAAGGCCTGCTTTTGAGGCGACGCCTACGACCGTTCCGACAGTATCAAAGAGGTCGACATAAAGGAATGAGATCACGATCGCGATGAACTGGATGATGTGGGATCCCGCCCATCCGAAATTGAATTTGAATGCGGTTTCTTTAAGGCCGCTGAAGTCAATGCTCGCGATTGCCGACGGAAATACACTGTAAACGCCGGCTTCGGGATCGACCACGTACCAGCCTGTCTTTTCGGCGATCATTCCGAGAACCCAGGTGGCGATGATGCCGATCAGAACCGCACCCTTTACATGGTAGTGGGAGAGAACGACGATGATGATGAGTCCGATCAGGCAGAGCGTCATCTGCGGCGTCTTGAAGCTGCCGAGGTCGACGAGGGTCGCGTCGGAATTAACGATCATATTCGCGCCCTGCATACCGATGAAGGCGATAAAGAGCCCGATGCCTCCCGTGATTCCGAGCTTCAGGTTGGCGGGAATTCCGTTGACAAGGGCTTCACGAACTTTGAACACTGACAGGGCAATAAAGATAAGACCTTCGACCAGTACGGCTGTGAGCGCGATCGTGAATGCGTTTGCGTCGCCGCCGAGCTCGCCGAGACATACCGTGTAAGCGAAATATGCATTCAGTCCGAGACCTGCTGACAGAGCGATCGGATAGTTCGCCAGGAATGCCATAATAAAGGTTGCCAGTGCAGAGGCGAGAGCTGTTGCCACGAAAACTCCGTTGGCGTTCATGACGGTTCCGAGAATGTTCGGATTGACCGCAAGGATGTACGCCATCGCAAGGAAGGTGGTGGTTCCCGCGATTACCTCGGTTCTTACGTTCGTACCGTGTTTTTTAAGCTGAAACAACTTTTCCATAACTATCTCCTTTCGTCAGCAAAACATTTGTTTTACTCTCTTCTTATTGTAATCTTGAAGGAGAGTATTTTCAATTTAATTTATTGTTGACATTATTTTACGGCAGGTGTATATTCTGTCTTAGATGTTAGCACTCCAAGTTGCCGAGTGCTAATAACCGGAAAGGAAGTGTACTCTTGGAACTCGATTCAAGAAAATCAACAATATTGAATGCGATCATTCAGACCTACCTTAAGACGGGTGAGCCTGTCGGATCACGTACGATTTCCAAGTACACGGATCTGAATCTGAGCTCGGCTACGATCCGGAATGAGATGTCAGATCTTGAGGAGATGGGGTATATTATTCAGCCTCATACCTCGGCAGGACGGATTCCGACGGATAAGGCTTACAGGCTCTATGTCGACCGCCTCGTAAGCGAGAAGACGAACGAGGTCAGCGCGATGAACAGCCTCATGATCGCCAAAACAACAAGACTGGAAGAGATCCTTAAGAAGGTCGTCCGTCTTCTGGCGAACAACACTAATTACACAGCCATGCTCTCGGCGCCTTCCTATAAGGGAAACAAGGTCAAGTTTATACAGCTTTCCAGACTGTCGCCAAGGCAGCTGCTGAATGTGGTGGTGATTGACGGCAACATCGTTAAAAACCATCTGATCGATCTCGGCGAAGATATCACGGAAGAACAGGTACTTAAGCTGAACCTTCTTCTTAATACCCGGTTTAACGGTCTGACGCTTTCGGATATCAATCTCGGCCTCATTTCAAATGTGAAGGAGGAAGCGGGAATGCACAGCGCCATCGTCGGAGAAGTCCTTGACACGATCGCGGAAGTGATCCGGGCGGAAACCGATGAGAATATGCAGATCTACACAAGCGGCGCCAATAACATTTTCAAATATCCGGAGCTTTCGGACAGCGAAAAGGCCAGCCGGCTGATATCGACCCTCGAGGAGAAAGACGTGCTTGCGGACTTCGTAAAGCCTGGCGAGGAAGGCAGCGACAGCACCGGCATCCAGGTTTATATCGGAGAAGAGAGCCCGGTCGAGTCCATGAAGGACTGCAGCGTCGTGACAGCGACCTATGAGATGGGAGACGGCATGAAAGGCACCATCGGCATCATCGGACCGAAGCGGATGGACTATGAAAAGGTCATGGACAATCTGAAGACGGTTAAAGCTGCGCTGACGGAGGCATTTTCAAAGAGCCCTGAAGCGGAAGCGCCGCTAAATGATAATGAAAGCGAGGTATGACACTTCAAATGATGACAGAGGAAAAGACACCGGAGTTTGAAGAGAAAAACGGTATCGATACCGCATGCGGAACAGATTCCGATGAGGACACGGAAGCAGCGGAAGAAATAAAGACAGAGACAGCAGAAACGGAAGCGGCGGAAGAGGATGCCGCGGCGGAAGATGAGTCCGGCACGGCGGACGACGCGGAAAGCGACGCAGGCGAAGGACGCATCAAAGGACGTTTCGGCCGAAAGGAAAAGAAGGAGCTGGCAAAGAAAGAAGCTGAGCTTGCCGAGCTTAAAGACAAATACATGAGGACGCTGGCGGAATACGAGAATTTCCGCAAGAGAACCGAGAAGGAAAAAGCAGACATCTACAGCTACGCCGTGAGGGATGTGATGGAAAAGATGCTTCCGGTTCTCGACAATCTCGAGCGCGGGGTCGCGGCGGTTCCGGAGGAATCGAAGGACGATCCGTTCGCTTTGGGAATGGAGAAAATCCTGAGGCAGTTTGAAAAATCTCTTGATGATATCGGCGTAAAGCCGATCGACGCCGCGGGAAAGGAATTCGATCCCAAGCTCCACAACGCAGTGATGCATGTGGATGACGAAGCTTTCGGCGCAAATATCGTAGCCGAGGAGCTTATGAAAGGATACACCTATAAAGATACAGTCGTGCGGCACAGCATGGTTAAGGTCGCAAACTGATTCTATAAATAACTGAAGGACACGGAGGAT